>JAIRMS010000061.1 GCA_031258475.1 Holosporaceae bacterium | reverse complement strand
GATCAGACGTTTTTGTGAAGATCGAACGGAACGTCTGAAAGCTCCTGCGAATCGTCATCGAAAGAGCATTTTGAATGATAAAGATAGAGCAGTTATTGCTGATTTAGTTGGGAAGAATCCACAACTTACGGGGGAAGTTTTGTGTCGAAAAGTTTTGGAAATCTGCAGCAAAAAAGTAAGTTCGGCAACGATGTATCGAGAACTTGTGAAAATTGGTTATTCGCACATAACGCAACGTCCGCGGCATTATAATATCTATCTACTCTTGAACCAAGATTAATTACTCGAGATTTCGGAAGAGAAAGAATAGAATGGCATCCGCCTACCAACATCTTTCACGAACTAGTACATAGGTTCGTTTTCGTTGACTTTTCCCGGTGGCTCTTCTACTCTCTGCAAGGCGTAATGGGATTATGATTATGAATTTCAAAGATACAATATTTCTTCCGGAAACTAATTTTCAGATGCGTGGAAATCTTTCGCAAAAAGAGCCTGAAATTCTGGAGTATTGGAACAAAATTGATATTTATAATAAATCTAGAGCCAAGCGAAAAGGCAGTGCTCAGTTCATTCTTCACGATGGCCCGCCATTCGCAAACGGGAATCCGCATGCCGGAACCGCAATGAATAAAGTCATTAAAGATATCGTGATTCGCCTGAAGTATATGCAGGGGTTCGATACTCCTTATATTCCGGGATGGGATTGTCATGGGTTGCCCATCGAGTGGAAGATAGAAGAGCAACTTCGGGAAAAAGGCAAAAAAAAAGAAGATATTCCGACGGCAGAATTCAGGGATATGTGCAAAGAGTTCGCTAATTACTGGATAGATGTTCAAAGGGAAGGATTTAAGCGCCTAGGGGTCAATGGCGATTGGGAAAACCCATATCTTACCATGAACAACGAGTCTGAAGCGTGGGTAATCCGTCAGATTGGGAAATTCATCATCGATGGCACGTTGTACAGAGGAGAAAGACCCGTTTTCTGGTCTGTTGTTGAGCAAACCGCTCTGGCGGATGCGGAAATCGAGTACATGGACAAAAAGTCTCCAAGCATCTACGTAGCTTTTGGTATCAAATCCTCCACTGTTGATTTTTTAAGAGACGCGCATTGCGTAATTTGGACGACGACTCCCTGGA
The DNA here is from genome assembly GCA_031258475.1 of Holosporaceae bacterium. Classification (GTDB taxonomy): domain Bacteria; phylum Pseudomonadota; class Alphaproteobacteria; order UBA3830; family UBA3830; genus JAIRMQ01. The sequence continues at coordinate 8,346 of JAIRMS010000061.1, read as the reverse complement.
CAATTCCGGGAAACAGAGCCATATCCTATTCCAAAGACGTGGTTTATTGCCTGTTAAAAATAGAGGGGAAGAAGATCGTCGTTGCCAGAGATCTCGTCGAAAATTTTTCTCAAACGACGGGCATAGCCTGCGAAATTCTACAAGAATTTGCCGGAGAACTTTTGGAAAAAACCGTCTGTCACCACCCGTTCCACAGGTTCGGATATGATTTCGACGTGCCGTTGATTCACGGCGATCATGTGGAAACAGATGCTGGAACTGGGCTGGTTCACACTGCTCCGGGACACGGAGTGGACGACTTTTATGTCTGCAAAAAATTCGGAATAAAAGTTCCGGCCACCGTAAACGAGGCAGGAATTTACTATGATGAAGTTCCAATATTTGCGGGAAAACACATCTTTAAAATCGACGAAGCAATGCTGCAGACTCTGAGCGACGCCGGAGCTTTGCTGTTTAGGACCATCATCGAGCATAGCTATCCTCATTCCTGGAGATCGAAGGCGCCTCTAATTTTTAGAACAACTCCCCAATGGTTCATTGGAATGGATAACACCGGACTTCGCCGGAAGGCCATTGCAGAAATTGAAAAGACCAGATGGATTCCAAAGCAGGGATATAACCGAATAAAATCGTTCGTGGAAAATCGTGGAGATTGGTGTGTTTCCCGCCAACGTGTTTGGGGAGTTCCTCTTCCATTATTTATCGAGAAAAAAACCGGAGAACCGCTGCGAGACAGCCAAGTGATTGAGAGAATAGCCGATATTTTTGCCGAAGAAGGGTCAAATGCATGGTTTGTGAAAGATCCCCAGGTCTTTTTGGGCGATAAATACAAACTCGAAGATTACGAACAGGTTCTGGATACGCTGGACGTGTGGTTTGAAAGTGCGTCCACACTTGCATATGTTCTCAAAAAAGACGATCCACTCTTCCAGGCGGACATATACGTTGAAGGGTCCGATCAGCATAGGGGCTGGTTCCAGCATTCTCTGTTGAATTCATGCGGGACTTTCGGAAATTCTCCATTTAAAGCAGTGATGACCCATGGTTTCATTGTGGATGAAAAAGGACATAAAATGTCCAAATCGCTGGGGAACGTCGTTACACTGGACGACGTTGTAAAAAATCTCGGAGCAGATATTTTTAGAATGTGGGTTTCCTGCAGCGATTTTACCCAGGATTTAAAACTAGGCGCAAATATTTTAAAACAACTGGAAGACGTCTATAGGAAGCTACGCAATACGTTGAGATACATGCTTGGAGCGCTTTCTGGATACGATTCTTCCGAGGAAGCAATTTCCTACGACGATCTTCCGGTTTTAGAAAAATGGGCGCTGCACAGATTAACTGAGATTCATAAAGAATTGATGGCATGCGTAGATTCCTACGACATCAGTGGATATTTTACGACGTTGCACACTTTCTGTTCCGGAGATTTATCATCGTTCTTCTTCGATATTCGCAAAGATTGCCTCTACTGCGATCATGAAAACTCTCCAAAACGCAGAGCGTACAGGTATGTGTTGGATGCGCTATTTCAGCATCTTATTCGATGGCTTGCTCCGGTCGTTGTTTTCACGTCGGAGGAAGCATGGCAGAGTATTTATGATTCATCGAGCGTGCATCTCGAGAAATTTTTAATTCCCGACGATAAATGGGAAAATCTGGAATTATGTAATAAAATCAATAAAATAAAAGAGATCAGAAGATCGGTTACCACGGCGCTGGAAATTGCTCGCAGAGATAAGATCATCGGATCGAGTCTGCAGGCGAGCGTCACAATTTTTGATCCGGATGAAATTATTCCAATAAAAGACGAGCTATTCTGGGAAGAAATCGCCATCACTTCCGGTTTGAAAATTAAAAATGAATCTATTCCAGAGGCGGCATTCATCACAGAAGACCTGAAAAATATCGGCGTGATAGTTTCTATCGCAGAGGGAGAAAAATGTGAGAGATGCTGGAAAGTTTCCACGTCTTTAAATGAGGATAAAATATGCGTAAGGTGCCAAAAGGTTTTAACTCAAGTCTAGGCGTCGCTTTTTTCGTTTTACTGGGCGATCAGATATCGAAATTTTCCATCGTGGAGTCTTTGCGTGTCGGAGAAAGCGTATTCGTCTTGCCATTTTTTAATATAGTAAGAGTAGAAAATCGAGGGATAACATTCGGACTGCTAAGCGGAGTTTTGCCTCCCTTTGTTTTTGCTCTTATTTCGCTTGCCATGATCGTATCACTGTGCGTGTGGGCAAAGAACCACGCGTTATATCGTCTTCCCGTAAGTTTAATCGCAGGTGGAGCAATTGGAAATTTAGTGGACAGAGCCGTTCATAAAGCCGTTATTGATTTCCTGGACTTTCATCTGCTAACCTACCATTGGCCTGCTTTTAATATCGCAGATAGCGCGATTGTGATAGGGGCGTTTGTTTTATTTTTTGTTTCGCATAAAGAAGGAGAAGTATGAGAATCTTTGTTGTAATGCTATGGTGTGTGTTTTTAGTCGGATGCGGGAACTATGAAAACGATAAAATCGCCGTGAAAAAAGCAAAAGAGAATAATCCGCTGTTGATTCCTCCTTGTTTGAAATAGGATAAGTCTCGTGGCGAGGTAGTTATGTTTAAAAAATTTATCGTTCTTTTTGGTTTTTTGGTCCTTTTTAATTCAGAGGCCGAAAGATATCGTGGGGCTTCTTTCCAGAAGTTAGAAAACGGCCTGTCGGTTATTTTTGTGGATACTCCACGGGCAGACTCTTTGTTGGTCGTGCTGTGTGTTTCTTCCGGTAGCACTGATGAAACCGACAAACGCGGCGTTGCAAATCTACTCTGCCATATGTTTTCCAGAAAATTAAAAGAAAAAGCCGACGCAGATCCTCCTCAGTATAGGTTGGAAAGCAATTCCTACGTAGGTTACGATCAAAGCGAATATTATTTTTATGGAAAAACCGAAAATCTCGATGGATTTATAAATAATCTCGGCGCAACTTTTTCCGGTTTTACGTTTTCGTCGAGCGATTTAAATGAAAGCAAAAAAATTATAGAGCAGCAAATTTCAGAAGATCAACAGATTGACAGAAATCGCGTCCGACACGAAGCTAGGAAATCGTTGTATTGGCATTCCGGTTATGGATCAAGCTGTGACGTGGATAGTCTCAGGTCGATATCCGAAGAGGATGTAAAAAATTTCAAGAACAGAAACTATGTCAACGGTCGCGCCACGCTAATTATCGCCGGAAAAGTTGATAAAAAGCGCGCACTGGAAATGGTCAATAAATGTTTCTCGAAGGAAAAAATCGAATCCACTATTAATCGGCTACAGGAACCTCCGCACCACGGATCAACCACAAGAATTACCAGATCAAGTTCCCAGGTGAGCGTTCCGATCATAGAGATGTACTGGAGAATTCCGAATTACAGAAACGAGAAAGGCAAAGCACTCGCAGCTGAAATTTTTATAAACCATTTGGGTGAGGTTCTTCAGAAAAATTTAGTCGAGACTCAAAAAATTGCGGCTTCGATATCATTCAGTTACTCGTTTTGGAACCATGATTGCGGAGATTTTTGTATGACGATAACTTCCAAAAATTCCGACAAAGTAGAGGAAGTAGTAACGGCGGTTCTTTCGGAAATCAAGTACATAGCATCTGAAAAAATCACCGAAGAGCAGGCGAAAAAAGCCGCGAGAAAACTATACAACGCAAATAACGTGTTTAACATAGAGGTGGACGTTATAGATTTCGTCAATTGGATATCGAAAAAAATAGGAGCCTGCTACGATTTCGACTTCCTGAAGTCATACGATCAATTCATAGATAAGTTCGACCTGAACGAAGTGCATTCTCAGGCAAAGGCGATTTTTAGGAATGACCCATGCGTCATTTCGATCTTAACACCTGCCGAGAAAAAAAATGCTAATTAGCCAGTCTATACTTTTTCCAGAAGAACGTCCGTCGTTGGACCTCTCTTCCGAGGATTTTGCGAGTTTAGACTGTTTTTCAATCGTAAAATCCACGAAAGATCTGGAAGATTTACAGAATCCACGTTTAAAAAAGTGGATGGATCATAAAAATTTTATTATTTTCGGCACGGGTGGATCAAGCCTAGGCGGACAATGCATCCAAGCCGTTTCTGGAAGTGAAAACGTAAAATTCATCAACAATCTCGATCCATCCACTTTGCAAAAAGTACTCAATGAAATCAATCCGGAGGATACGGGCTTTCTGAGCATTTCCAAATCCGGAGAAACTCTGGAAACCATCTGCCAAACCATGCTCGCGCTGGATATCTTGCGGGATAAAGAAGATAAGTTTGTCGTTATCACTGAAGATAGGCAGTCCTCGTTGAGAGAAATTGCAAATAAATTTGATTTTCTATGTCTGGATCATCCAAAAACAATTGGAGGCAGATTTTCGGTGTTTTCAATTGTCGGAATGCTTCCAGCTCTGCTCTGCGGTATAGATCCAAGGGAAATTCGATCAGGAGGAAGAAAAATCCTCGAAAGTTATTTCCACGAAGCTCAGAAAGGAGCCTCTTTTGTCTTGAAAAGTTTTCGTGAGAATATATTTCAGCACGTTTCGTTTATCTATTCGGACAAGCTGGCGCCATTCGGAATGTGGCTTGCCCAGTTATACGCCGAAAGCACGGGAAAATCCGGAATCGGCATTACTCCTTTGACCGCCATCGGCTCGGTCGATCAGCATAGTCAACTACAGCTATATCTGGATGGAGCCAGGGACAAGTGCTTCACATTTTTTTTCGAAAATCAGGAAACAGAGCTGCGAATCTCTTCAAATGTTCCCCCATCGTTTGCATACATAAGACAAAAGACAATGGCCGATATTTTCAGAGCCCAGTGCAACGCGACCATCGCATCCATTCTGGAAAAAAAATACAACGCCAGAAAAATAGAAGTCCCTCAAATCACACCGAAAATTCTCGGCGCTTTGTTCATGCATTTCATGCTGGAAGTCGTTTGTGTTTGCAAAGCAATCGGGGTGGATTTTTCCAATCAACCGGCGGTGGAACGCGGAAAAATTCTCACCAAAGACTTTCTAAGTGAAAGCCTATGTTAATAGAATTCGATAAGATGCAAGGACTTGGCAACGATTTTATAATAATCGATGCGAGCCAATTTTCTAAAAAACCGGATAAAGACTTTATTATCAATTTATGTGATAGAAATTACGGCATTGGCTGTGATCAGCTAGTTTTGTACGGAAAACAGGGAGATAAAATTCTGGCCAGATTTTTCAATCCAGACGGAAGCGAAGCGGAAATTTGCGGAAATGCAGCCAGATGTCTGGGACTCCTGATGCAGAAGCGCTGCGGATTGTCGAAATTCACATTGGAATCGGCGGGAAAATCGCACTCTATCAAAACAAATGGCGAAATCCGTGTAGGAATGGGACAGCCTAGTTTCGATTCCGAAGATATCGGCATATCAAAAGTCGGAGTCGATCCGTTATCTGTCCTGGAAGAGCTAAACCTGCCGAAAAATCTGGGAATTTATCACGCTTCCTGTGTTTCCGTGGGAAATCCGCATCTGGTCCTGTTTTCCCGGGATATTTTGAATGAAAAAGACATAATGTCCGTCGGGCCTTCGCTGAAGAGTCATCCATTGTTCAGGAACAAAATAAATGTTTCCTTTGCCTGTGTTGTATCGGAAAACGAGATTGCTCTTTCCGTTTTCGAACGGGGAGTAGGATTGACGTTTGCCTGCGGCAGCGGAGCGTGCGCGGTGGCTATCGTCGCACATGTTAGCAACGTTATTCCGGCAACTGATATTTTAATAAATCAAAAGGGAGGATCGTTGACTATTTCTCTCGATGAGGAGATGAATATTTTCCAAACTGGACCGGCTTTCCACGTTTTTCAGGGAGAAATAGAGATATGAAACAGGTAGTAATTTACACGGACGGAGCCTGCAAAGGAAATCCTGGCCCAGGAGGATGGGGCGCGATCATTATATGCGAGTCCACCGAAAGGGAATTGAGCGGTGGGGAAACTGATTCCACAAATAATCGCATGGAGCTAATGGCCGCCATCAGAGCACTGGAAGAATTGAAAGAAACTTGCTCCGTGGAACTATACACCGACAGCCAATACCTGATAAACGGCATAACCACCTGGATAAACGGATGGATAAAAAATAAATGGATAAATTCTGAAAGAAAACCGGTAAAAAACAAAGATCTATGGCTCAGGCTACTGCTATTATCAAGACATCATAAAATCTCGTGGCACTGGGTAGAGGGACATTCTGGACACAATTTTAATGAACGCGTAGACAAGCTCGCCAAATCTCAATGCTAAAAATTTACTACCCTCGCTTGGCATTTACTGCGGCTATTATGGCAAATTCCAGAGTTGGGAATAGATGTGCTGTATTTCTGCTCTTTTTTCGCGGCAGAGCTGCGGGGAATTCAATCCTCAGGGGTTAATGACAACTTCCATGTGCTCAAAAAATTCAATTTCTCGGCGTAATTGTGTATATAGATGAGTCACTTTGAAAATGCGATTTTTATTTTCTGGATTGCCTCGTCGCTCTGCTCCTCGCAATGACGATCGTGAGTGTCTCTAAAACAACACTATTTCGTCATTGCGGGCGCAGCGAAGCAATATTACCTCTCTTCGTCATTGCGAGCGAAGCAATCCATTCCCCCTCGGCTACGCGTCTGCGATCAAGCTAAATGCTGACTGCTCACTTTCAAAGTGATTCGCCCATATCAGAGGACGTGGACCGGAAGTGCGGCGTGAAGCCTGCAAAATTCTAGCCTTGATCAATATTTTTCTAAAAAAGAAAAATATCTTTTAAATAAAAGTTGCTCAATTGAATGCAAATTACTTGACATAATCCAAAATATATGGCATTCTAAATAAATTTTTAATTGTTTTTGTTTTCTTCGTGCAGTTTTACAGTGTTGCTTTTTCAAAGCTTCTCTGTGGGGTTTTCTATTTTGTGAGGATAAAGAAAATGAAGATAATGCATGTTGTATTCGCGCTGTCCATGTCTACGATTTTGGATGCGCATAGTATGAATTCGGCCGGATCGGAGGTAACGGACGACACCATTAAACAATTTCGCACAGCGGCAACAGTCGCAGAAAAGGAAAAGCTAATACCCCTGTTATCAAATGCTGTTTTTGCTGAATTGTTGGCGTCTTCCCGTGTTCCAAACCCCGATGAAATATCTGCAGTTGGCTCATTGACAACAATGTTTGGCCAGCGCGGAATCCAGATTGATGAAGTGCGGTATATGGATGCTGCTTCTTTGATTGGCGCCATGCAGTTACACGATAATATGAAACAATGTTGCCTGTCAATTCTGGAAGCTCCACCGGAACAGGCGGTTAATTGCGTAATGATTTTTTTTCAAGGAGTAGTCAGTTTTTCCGATGCCCCGTTTAAAACAAGGATCCTGAACGATATACGCGCAACTTGCATGAAAAGTAAAATATATCGTAATTTATTTGTCGCTCTGATTGCAAAAATTTTATCAATCCCATCCCAATCTACTAAAATTGCCAATGGCATAGTCGCGCAAACGCATAAATTTAGCGTCGTCAAATCGCAATTATCGGAATCGGATTGCAATTCTATCACCGTGGATTATGAAGACGATTCATGCTGGCGCTCTTTTTTTGAGTCTCCTTTTGCTATGGCAGAAGTTGATCCCAGCGTTTTTGCCTATACCGACAACGATGTCGTGCCGGGATATGTTCCATATCATGAAAGCGGACATTCAACAACGTCAGATTCTTTTGATGCCGCACACAGGCTTGGAATGGATAGAACGACTCAATTTATGTCTCGTATTACGAATGCCGCGCCTGATAAACTGGCATTAGATGTTTTTTGGAGGAATTTAGAAAAAGCCCCACAGCCCATTCAGGAATCTTTTGTTGAAGGCTTTAACGGAACTATTAGTACTACAGTATGTCAAAATATCGAGGAAGTAAAGAAACAAATGTATCAGCTTTTGTCATCGCAGGAAGGGCGCACAAGATTATTATTTTCTAATGTTGTGGAAATTTTCCAAATAATTGGGCTGGCATTGTTGAGTCATAATGGCAGAAATACATTGTTTATAAATTCACTCAGCGATTTTGCTCTTATGCTCGATCTTGGAAAGCCTATTAGATGCGATCACAGAGCGTGGTGTCCTGATACGGCGGGGGATCTTTATAAATTTCTGTACCCGAAAAAGCTATATGTTCGACATAAAATGAACGCTGCTTTTTATGTTGTTACGTGGGATGGGTTAACACCCTCGCCTTTAGGCGAACACTTTAGTATTATATGTTCATGAATTATAGAAGAGGTAGCCACAGTCTATACGATCTAAAATATCACATAG
>JAIRMS010000045.1 GCA_031258475.1 Holosporaceae bacterium | reverse complement strand
TACATAAGAGAAATAGCGGACCACTTCGGATGTGGTAGAACGACGGTGCATGATGCTCTGAAACGCAACGGGATAACATATAAAAAAACGCCATTTATACCTGGAAAGGGACGAAGAGCAACGAAGAAGGTTTACAGATTTTGTAGGAGCGTGCCGTAGAAGTCGTCTGGTTTATGTTGATGAATAGGGGATTGACGAGTATTTGCATCGTGAACATGGTCGAGCTAAACGAGGAGAGAAGATTATTGCGGAAATTTCTGGTAGAAAGTTTGCGAGGCAGAGTATAGTTGCTGCGAAATGTGGGAAAGAGATAATTGCGCCGTTTGGATATGATGGAACCTACAACTCCGAGTTGTTTTTATGGTGGCTGAAAACGATGTTCATCCAGAAATTAAAGAAAAGACAAGTTGTCGTTATGGACAACGCCTCGATTCACAAAAGAAAAGAGATTCGGGAGGCCATAGAGAAAGCCGGCTGTCATCTGGTGTTTCACTTCGTGATCTGCGATTCAGCCTTCGTATTCTCCTGATCTCAATCCGATCGAGCATTTTTGGAGCTGGCTAAAAAGAAAAATCCGCTCTCTAAAACAAAAATTTGACTCCTTGGCTGATGCTATATGCTGTGTATTATCATAACGAAGCGTGTATACACAAAATATCTTACGGTCTCTCAAGATTTTTTCCATATATTCTCTCCAATAAGCACTCTCGAAAAGTCTCGTCCGTGGTGAACTAATACCAAACGTCATTTTTAATTATCGAAAAGATGGCTTGCGGGCGCTGAAAAACAACGTATTATTTCGATAGTTGAAATGAGGAATGGTATAATACACCGCTCACTTTCAAAGTAGTCCATGTATATAGAGGGAGACTACTCCTGTTCAGCTCTCCTTAAACTCCGCTCCCATTTTTTCACAAAAGTCTTTTGTTTGCTGGTTCAGATCAAACAGGTTTTTCATAGTTTCTTCCACTGCCTCAATAGATTTATTGCCTTCCACTTCTTTTCTAGTAATTTTTAGTTTTAGGATTGGAATAGTCCGATACTCTATATCTTTCACACTGGATATGAATTTTCTAATTTTCGAACAGAATCCCTCCGTACTCGATTTCATTTTTTCTTGAGCTTCTTTATAGGCTTTCATCGCTTTTTTCACATCCTTGTCCTTTATTTTATTATCATTGACCTGAGAAGGAGGAGCATCATTTCTCGACGCCTCATAATCTTCACCTTCAGTTCCATATGGACCTTTATGTTCAGAATTTTCCTTTTCTCCCATGGCAGCCAAAACCATATCCGCTTCTTCCAAAACTTTTTCCAACGTCTCATGCACGACATTTAAATCGACAATCACCGGCTTCAGTTTTTCTATTTTTTCTCTTTTGGAGTCACGAATAAGTTCCAGCACCTCTTTCAGTGAAATCAAATCCTTTATTTTGGCATCTATTTTCGTCAGAGTTTCTTTATCGACGAACTCATAGCACTTCGCGTTCAGATCTTTCAGGCTTTCCGCAATTTTTTTTAGGAAATTGATCCTTTTTTCAACTCTTGTTATCGCTTCATTTAAGCTCGACTTTACTCCAAGTCCATAGGCAGCTCCCATATCGCTTGTCATAGTCGAGCTTCTACCTATCTTTAGAAATGCTGCTGATTCTTCTGAAACGCCTGAAAACACAAAAAACCCTACTGCGATCATTTCATAGGTAATAATTTTTCTCATTTTTATGCTCCATCTTGTTATATTTTCGTCGAGTTTACGGGAAATTTGTTAATTTTTAGTAAAAAAATAAAATTTTTTTAAAAACAAATGATCTCCGGCGCAAGAGGCGGAGAATTCAGCCACCGATTAAAGAGAGTCCGATATATCTCTCCTATCTCTCCACAATATGTGACTATACGACTAGACCTAACGTATTATGCATAAGGTAGGCGATGGTCATCGGTCCAACTCCGTTTGGCACCGGAGTAATAGCTCCGGCGACTCTGGATACTTCTTCGAAATCCACATCCCCGACGATTTTTTTTGATCCATCTATTCTGCTTATTCCCACGTCTATGACCGTGGCTCCCGGTTTTACGAATTCGCTTCCGATGAAGAGCGGCTTTCCCACGGCGCTGATCAGCAGGTCGGCCGTTTTGCATATGTCCGGAGGATCTTTGGAATATGAATGGAGCAGTGTAACTGTACAATTGGCGTTTAATAGCAATTGGGCCAGAGGCTTCCCTACGATGGACGATCTTCCCAAAACCACGGCGTGCAATCCGGCGATATTTTCATGGACAGTGTGCAGTAAATGCAAAACTCCCAGCGGAGTGCAAGGAGCCACCGTTGGCTCGCCGGTGAATAATTTCCCCTGATTCAGAGTGGTCAATCCATCGACGTCTTTACTTGGATGAATCAAATCGACCAGCCTGCGAAATTGAAGGTGCCTAGGCAGCGGCGACTGCAGCAAAATAGCATGAGTTTTTTCATCGCCGTTTAGCTTTTCTATCAATTCCGCTATTTCATTTTCTTCTGTGTCATTACTAAATTTGTGGACAGTTGAAGAAATACCAACCGATGCGGCCAACTTTTCTTTTCCGGCTATGTATATTTTACTCGCTGGATCGTCCCCCGTGTTTATTAACGCAATATGTGGCTCGATCCCGCGTTTCTTGATCTCAATCGCTCTTTCTTTTATTTGATTGCGGAACTTTTCTGCGATTTCCTTCCCATTTATTATTTTCGCCATAGGCCATCCCCGGGTTACATTGCAAACCGCAAAAGAATTCGATCCACAACCCATTCGACATAGGACGCCAACAAAATAAACACGACCGGAGAAAGATCCAATGATCCCATATTACATGGCATTCTCCTCCTAATTGGGCCAAGGAGAAACGCCGACACCGCCGAAAGAGAGTTCGTAACCATATAAATAAATTGATTGTTCTTGTTCAGGATATTTGTTATCGAAATCCAGCTCATTATCACATCTGACACCACCATAACTATGGAGAAGCCAACCACGGCTTTGATCAACAGCAATATCGGAACACAGATGATATCCATTTACAGCTCCACTTCACTCTGTTTTATTGTTCCATCTCTATCAAAAGATATTTGATTAATTCTTAACTGTACCGATTCTAATATGGCGTCGCACCGTTTTCTTAGTAAAGTGCCGCGTTCGTACAGATTCACGGATTCGGTGAGTGAGGATTTGCCTTCCTCCAAAATTTTCACAATATCTTCGAGCTCTTTTAAGGCTTGCTCAAATTCCATTTGATTTATGTCTTCATTGGATATCATGCTATATTCTTTCTAAAAATTGCTCTATAGGATACATAAATGTCGAACGTCAAAACAATGGGTCGTTTAAAAAATAATTCCCCAATTGATGAGAATACATTTTTTATTCTAGATCTGTTCGAAAAATGCGGATACGAAACTCGCGTTGTTGGCGGGGCTGTGAGAAATTTTCTTTTGAAAAAAGAAATCTCGGACATAGACATAGCAACCACCGCGACTGTGGCGGAAATTTCCGATATCTGCGCGCGACACAAATTGGTCATGGTGCCAATCGGGATAAGATACGGATCGGTACTGATTCTGCGAAACAGTAGATCGTACGAAATTACCACGCTGCGCGAAGATGTCGAGACTTTTGGTCGACATGCAAAGGTGAAATTTTCAAAATCATTTGAGGCTGATTCCCGTCGTCGAGATTTTACGATCAACGCCATCTATATGGATAAAAATCAGAAAATTTACGATTATCACTCCGGAATTGAGGATATTTCCACAGGTAATATCCGATTTATAGGAAACGCTCGGGAGAGAATCTCCGAAGATTATCTGAGAATTTTGCGATATTTCAGATTTGTTGCATCCTACGGAAATTACGAGTGCAATCAGGAATATCTCAACACCATAGCGGAACTAAAAAATGGCGTTTCCATCCTCTCGAGCGAAAGAATCGTGTCCGAGCTTCTAAAAATTTTTGAAATTGATGATTCATACAAGATCATTCCTCCGATGTGGGAAATTCTAAACGAGTTGTTTTCATTAAAATTCAACTCGCTCGAAATTTGCGAAAAGCTCGGAATATTTGAATCGTTATCAAACATCGAAAGACTGGCGATACTGTTAAAATTTTCCGATTCCAACGAATTAATCGACATGTATAACTTTCCCAGAGTAGTTAAAGAAAGGATCAAACTAAAACCTGTGGATCGGCGACAGGTATTCCAGCAACTGAAGCAAATTCGAAAAGAATACAGATCATTTTATGTGAAATTTTGGGCGGTGAATTCATACTTGAACAATTCTCAAAATCCATGTGATACAAAGGATTTTTTGAAAAAAACCCTGGATTTCTGCCAATCTGAAGACGCAGATTTTAAACTAAGAGCCCGAGATCTGGAAAGATATAATCTAACAGATGAAGAACTGAAATTAATTATGATGGCCGCGAAAAAATTTTGGATAGAAAATCCAGTTTCCCACGGGGAATGCATAGAATTCGCAGAAAAATACCTGGACGAGCTGTGAAATTTTATATGGGGGTACTCCATGCTCAAGGGATCTGGATCCCATCGGACATTTTGGGAGCTAGCTGAAAAGAAAAATCAAATCACTTAAAATGAAGTTTGACTCCGTGGCTGACGCTATATGTTGTGTATTATCATAACGAATCGTGTATATGTCACCTGCCCATGGGAAATAAATGACCCATTTCCCATGGTTCGTTCCGATCTCATCCTCTTTGCGGCAAATCAGACAACTTCCCTCTCAGAAAATCTCTTCCAGCGAGTTTTGATTTACTTCCTCGTTAATTTCTTTCAGCAATTCGTAATTAACCTTTATTTCGTATTTCTTGGATAGATATCCCACAAGCTGCTGATACATATCGTCGATCATTTCGACACGTAGTTCATTTTTATATTTAGCATCGTCCTTTTGGTCTATTTCTTTCGGAGAAATAATGTTTTTTACCTGATAAACAACGACTACGCCGTCTATTTCCTTAAAGTTCGCCTCGGATTTTTCCAAAGCGAAGGCGTCTTCATGGATTTTTTCGATGGTGTTTTTGAAATTTTTATTTTTTTCATCCTCCAGCTTTCCGTATCTATCGAAGGACTGGGTCAGGCTGTGAACACGTCCATTTTCTTTGGCCAATTTCTCCAGATCATTTCCCTCTTTAACCTGTGTGATAAAATTGGAAGCCAATTCCAGAGCCGCTTCGTGCTGTTTATTGATTTTCCATTTTTTTAGTACTTTATCCTGGGATTTTTCAAAAGTGGCGATGTGTTTTGGAGCTATGCTATCCACATGCAGCAGCCAATACACTTTGTTCTTCTCCTCGTCGAGAGCTTCTGAAAAGGAGCTGTCGGTTCCTTCGTCAATGGAGAAAGCCACCGCCAGAACATCGTCTTTGTATGGAAGTTTTATCACCTCGTTTGATCGCTCGTTTTTATTATCGGAACTTACCGATTCGATGGCGACGACGTTTAGATGAAATTTTTTTGCAACTTCAGCCACGTCATCTCCAGCCATCAATGCGTCCTCGATTTGACGCGTAACTTCGTTGATTTCACTCTGTATTTTTTCCTGCTTCAGGTTGGCCTCAAGTTCCTTTTTCATATTGTCGTAGGAACGATCTTCTTTTTCAGCAGAACGATCATAGGCGTCTTTTATTTCTTCTTCTGGAATTTGAATATTTTCCTCGATTAACGATTCTCCTAATTCTAGAATTCTGAAAGACCGAGTTTCCTCTATGGTGAATAAATCTGGATTGTTGCTATAAAACTCCTCCAGCATTTCTTTGGTTGGAATTTCTGAAATATCAAATGAGGACGGCCTTAGCTCAACAATGGAAAGCTTTCTTTTTTCAAGATTGGCACGTACAAACTGGTCAAGTTCGCCCACTACGGAAATGTACGCAAACGGAGCTTTTATCAAAGCATTCTTAATATCTTTTTTTGACGCTTCCAGAAACATGGCCTCGGGGACCTGAATTCTCTGCAAAAATCCGCGCAGCATATTTGCGTTGAAACGCCCTTCTTTGTCGCGAAATACACTCATTCCGCTGATATATTTCTTCATGGTTTCATCAGAGACGATTATTCCGTATTCTCTGGAGGCTTGATCAACAATATTTTCCCAGATCAGCTGATGTAGAACATTGGCGGTTAGATCTTTTTCGTTTACATCTTTCACACGTCCGCGCAGCATGCCGAGTCTTCTGGCTTTTTCATTTTTTAAATCGAATGGATTTATCTTCACATTACCAATTTTCACCACGTAGTCTTTTCCGGCGAGCCTTCGTATAACGTCTGAAATTCCAAAAAACAAAACGAAGGTCAGGGCAAGAAGCGTTAGAAAAATCCTAACGATAATTGAGTTCGAATGCCTTCTGATAAATGCAAGCATAATTTTTTCCTATAAATTAAGATATCGGTCTATATTATTAGTACTCGCCTTCATGGGCAACCCAGCAGATGGAGATTTTTATGAAAATCATTGTGGCAAATTGGAAGATGAATGGTGGGGTTGATCTCGCAGACGAATTTATAGAGGAAATAAACACGATAACTTCTCCAAATACCATAGTCGTCTGTCCTCCGGCCGTTTTAATTTCGAGATTCGGTAATTTCAGCCACCGTGTCGGGGCTCAAAACTGTTTCTGCGAGGAAAATGGGGCTTTCACCGGAGAAAACAGTCCGAAACTGCTGAAAGAAGCCGGATGTAAATATGTTATTTTGGGACACTCGGAAAGACGATCTATTTTCTGCGAGGACGACGAGCTGATTTTCAAGAAATGGAAAGCCGCCGTCGCGCAGGATCTCATTCCGATCGTCTGCATTGGAGAAAAGATCGAAGATCGAGATAATTGGAAAGAAACAATATCCAGACAGCTGGATTTTTTCCTGGACGACTGTCCGCTGGGCGACACCATTTTCGCCTACGAGCCGGTCTGGAGCATTGGCACGGGACTAATTCCGACCGAAGAGAAAATCGAGACCATTTTTGCATTTATCAAAGAGTTACTTGGGGACGAAGCGCCCCTGTTATACGGCGGATCCGTTACTTCGGAAAATGCGCAACGGATACTGGCATGTCAAAATGTGGACGGATTCCTCGTTGGCGGAGCCAGTCTAAAAATCGACGAATTTAAAAAAATCGTTGCGTTTGGAGCAGTTTTTAATCATTAAATCATGGAGACTAAAATATGGATAAAACTATTGGAACAGTAAGAGCGGTGGTGTTTTGCGGAATGTTGGCTGCTGCTCTTGGCAGCGATGGGATGATGGAAGATGAGGATGGGCGATCTGGCTGTGGATCTCTTTTGAAACGGGGATATTTCGTGGAATTTCCAGAAGTACATAAGGATTCGAGCAGCGGAACAACGCGAAGGTTAGGAGAGAGGTCTGGTAAAAAACTGTCAGCAAACGACGTGGCACAGATGATTCGAAGTGATGAGTGTGATGATGCCACACTAGCAAAACTCTGGGAAGATGATCTGTCGAATGAATTTAATGAGGATACGCTGGGGAGTGCCACTGTCGGAGGGAAAAAACAGCCTTTAAAGTGTCTTGCCGCACTTGAAGGGAAACCGCAGTTGCTTGTGGCTATGTATATTCTCATTCCCCTAGATACAATGTATTTAAGCGCTCTAATCGCTAAGTTGGCCCAAAAAGAAACGCTAGGCCGTGACACACTCATGGCAGTGACGTATGTTCTGCAGCAAGCCTTGTTTTGGCGTGGCGACTCCATTTGGACCGGAGAAAGTGGCCTCTTCGAGGGGCGCACTCTCCTGGACTACATCACGGCAGCAGAAAGGCAGTATCCCTGGGGCTGGTGTCAGGTAAAGATGTGTCTGTGTGGTGTCCTCAAACCGGATCAAATCACAGAGGCACCGGAACCTCTGGAAGCTCAGAGCCAAGCCATGAAAAAACCAGACACTGCCATTACAGATCCAGACGCAAATCATGCGCCTCCTATGAAAGACGCGACCCAGCATGTCAAGCCAAGCCCTCGGCGTTCTTCCGGAAACAAAGATCGCCTCCGGGTCCACTTCCCGTCATTGCCAGAGTAGCAATCGGCGGAACGAGAGAGGGCATGCCGGACCGCGAACTATGAAGATGGTTACGTACACCTTCCTCATTTCGCGACGATTAACTTAATGATCTTAGATGATTCTAGCGGTTTTAAATACATGAACAGGTCCATTACATTGGGGATTCCGGGATTGATCCACGCAAAGGTTTCGGATTACAGGTATTATAGATGAATCACTTTGAAAATGCGATTTTTATTTTCTGGATTGCTTCGTCGCTCTGCTCCTCGCAATGACGGTGAGGGGTAATATTGCTTCGCTTCGCTCGCAATGACGAAATGGTGTTGTTTTAGAGACACTCACGATCGTCATTGCGAGCGTGCGAAGCAATCCATTCCCCTCGGCTACGCGTCTGCGATCAAGCTAAATGCTGACTGCTCACTTCCAAAGCACGTCCGTTTCATAAAATTTCAAACAAATCGATTAATTTAAGATCAGTCATCAAACGATCGAACATGTTCCCCTTGTATTCGGCTCTGCGGAGTTCACACAATCCTGTATGGTCAAAAATCATCAAAAACGCTATTATCAACCCTCCCAGTGCAGGATTTTCACGGTCATTTTTCTCGATATCTGATTTAAAAATGCCAAGCAACCTCGCGCAACGAGTTCTAAACGGTTCAATTTTAGGATGCCTACAAAATTCAAAATCGCTACGATGGCCTTGTATCTCTTCTTGTAGACATTTCTCTTCAGACACGAGCGAATTGAAACCGAACCACGATTTTCCAATTGGGTCTATCTGTGTATTTATCACACCTTTATCGACTTCTGTTTCAAAAACACTACAGATTGAATCTATTCTTCCGAGTAGTTCATCTTTTTCTCGTTCAATTTGTTCTTGCAACGATTTCAATTCGCTGAGATCAAGATCTCTGGAGTAATAAGAATATACATCTAGCTTTGGCAGCTCATAGAAAGGACAAAATGTTCCCCAAAAATCAGCTTCTCGCTTTGGCATCTCACAGGAAGGATAAAATATTTCCCTAAGATCAGCTTCACTCAGTACAAGCTCATCAACTAAGTCGCCACTTTCATCCGATGCCAGATCCTCCTCCACTGACGGTAACTGGGAAGACGGATTCCGTGCTGCATCCGCATCAACGATGCATGAAGATTCAAATACCGGCATCTTTTCCAGTTGACCGACATCCTTCGGATCCATAGTCAGCATTCCACTCACATCAGAGCCACACATCACCGCCACTGCACAACACGCACTGCTTACGCATCTCATCATATCACGAAACATCATAACAACCTCCTAACACCTCAACAATCACAAAAACAAACAACGAGATGACACAAAAATTATCTGAAAAATTGATGAAACCTGGCAGGCACTACGACCGACTGAGAATCTCCGCTACCGCTTTCATCATTTTTCCTAAAGCATCGCTCGACCTCTTTACCTACAAAAACACACAACCTCTACGATCACGCTAGCACACATGAGCACACATGTTTTTCCGCGGTCAATAGCCTATTTTAAAAAAAATAAAATATTTTACAGACCTTGGTATTTTTAGTTCCAGAGAATAGATAAAAATTATGTATCGGAAAATACCGATTGATTTGGAGGAGTATTTTGTTTTCAGCCCGGTCCGGGGGCAATGACTATCCCCGTGACCAAGTTCCATCATCGTTTGTTTTTTTATCTACAATATGATATGTTTTTGGGGATAAAATGGAATGATAGTCATGGCGAAGAAAGTAATACTCACGGGAGATAGACCGACCGGAAATCTTCATCTCGGGCATTGGATTGGATCGCTGGAAAGTAGAGTCGAGTTGCAGTCCACCTACGATCAATACGTGATGGTTGCAGACGTTCAGGCTCTTACCGACTATTTTGGAAATCCGAAAAAAGTGGTGGACAATGTCCTGGAAATCGTCGCAGACTACCTGGCGGTCGGAATAGAGCCGGAGCTGACAACCATATTTATTCAATCGGAGGTTTCCGCTCTGCCGGAGCTTACCGCCTATTATATGAATCTAATATCCGTTTCCAGATTGGAGAGGAATCCCACCGTAAAAGCTGAAATAGAACAGAAGGGATTCGGCGAGTCCATCCCCACCGGTTTTTTTTGCTATCCCCTGAGTCAGACGGCGGACATCACGGCGTTTAAGGCCGAGCTGATACCAGTTGGGGAAGATCAGCTGCCAATGATTGAACTCACAAACGAAGTGGTGCGCAAATTTAATAGATTGTACAGCACGGATTGTCTGAAGGAATCCGAGGCGTATCTGAGCAGCGTTGGTCGTCTGGTGGGAATAGATGGAAAATCCAAGGCGAGCAAATCGCTGAACAATGCCATTTTTCTGAGTGATTCTCCGGAAATCATTAGGGAAAAAGTGTACTCAATGTTCACGGATCCTGGACATATAAGGATATCCGATCCGGGTAAAGTTGAGGGAAACGTCGTGTTTGTCTACCTGGACGCCTTCTGCGATGAAAAAGAAGAGATCTCTCTTCTGAAAGAGAAATATTCCAGGGGCGGCCTGGGAGATACGACACTAAAATCGCTTCTAAACGATGTTTTACAGAAAAAGCTGAAACCCATACGCGAAAAAAGAGAATCGCTATCAAAAAAGTATTTGTTTGACATATGCTTTGAGGGTACGCAGAAGGCAAAAAGTGTTGCGCAAAAAACACTCCAAGAAGTAAAAGAAGCCATTGGAATAGATTATTTTTATAAAAATCCCTGTGATTCCAGGGTTTTTTGATATTTTTTCGAAAAAGCTATTGCTTTTTCAATAAAAACGCTTCAGACTTCAAATTGTAGAGAGTTAGGAGTGTACTTATGAATAAATCAGAGCTAATCGACGCGGTGTCGAAGGAAAGCGGACTGACAAAATCAGATTCGGAAAAGGCCATAAATTCCATTGTGGTCAGTATAGAAAAAGCGCTTAAAAATGGCGACGATATTACACTGGTCGGATTTGGAAGCTTTTCGGTGAAAAGAACCGCCGGAAGAAATGGCAGAAATTTCAGGACCGGAGCTGTGATCGATATTCCGCCTCGGAATTCGGTCAGGTTTAAGCCAGGAAAAAACCTCAAAGATTACGTGAATTAATATAACGTAGTTCCATGAACCAGCGCTTGCTTTTTAGGTGATCGCTGGTTTTTTTGTTCGTGAATCGTTTCATTTTCTGAAAAAAATAGGAGGCACTACCATGCTTTTCGTCTTTCCTGGACAGGGATCTCAGAAAATCGGCATGGGAAAGGACGTCTACGAAGCTTTTCAATCTGCTCGTGACGTTTTTCATGAGGTGGACGACGCCATTTCCTTTGGGCTGTCGGATCTGATTTTCAACGGATCCGAGGAAGAATTAAAAAAAACGGAAAACGTTCAGCCCGCTCTGCTGGCCTTCAGCATGGCGATGGTGCGGGTCCTGCAGCGCGAATTCGGCGTTGACGTCGCCGATAAATCAACATTTCTGGCGGGGCATTCCCTCGGAGAATATACTGCATTGTGCGCGGATCGCGTGGTTTCTCTTTCCGATACTGCGGAAATTCTCAAAGCACGGGGTGCGGCGATGGCCGAAGCCTATCCCACCGGTGGAACCATGGCTGCCATCATCGGATTGGACGTAGATGCCCTGGAAAAAATTGTGTCCGGATGTGCTTCCGAAAACGAAATCGTTCAAATTGCCAACGACAATTCCGCCGAGCAAATTGTTATCAGCGGGAACATCAACGCCGTGAAAAAAGCGGCCGATGGGGCGCTTTCAGCCGGAGCGAAAAAGGCGATATTTTTAGAAGTCAGCGGTCCTTTCCATAGCAGATTGATGGAAAACGCCGTCGGAAAAATCTCTGAAATTTTGAGCAAAACAAGATTCGATCAGCCACTGAAGCCAATAATTTCCAACGTTACGGCCCGGGCGGAAACTGGCGATTTCAGAGAACTATTGTCCAGACAAATCACCGAACGGGTCAGATGGAGGGAAAGTATTTTATTCGCGGAATCGCAGTCCGTTTCTCGGTGCGTCGAAATCGGACCTAGCAGAACGCTTCTCGGACTGACGAAGCGCATCTCCCCGACCATGGAATTAATCAGCGTAAATTCCATAGAATCATTGGAAAGCTTCGCAAAAATATGCGACGCTAAATGAAAATCACAGCGTTGACAATTCCCGACGCGCCAGCTCGAGATCTTCCGCCGTATCGACGCTGACCGGCGGCTCCATATCGATCACCGAGATACCAATGGTCATGTCGTTTTCCAGCGCCCGCAGCTGTTCAAGTTTTTCGGATTTTTCCAACGGACTCTGTGGAAGGCTCACAAATTTTTCCAATCCCTCTGCTCGGAAGCAATATATTCCAATATGATGGAAAAAAGGACCGCCAGATGGAATCGCGGATCGGCTGAAATACAACGCGCGTCCGGTATCTTTCGAACCGGAAGTATACGCAATAACCGGCTTTACAACGCTGTCGCGCAGATGGGAATCATCCCTTATCGGAGTGGCCAAGGTAAAGATGTCATAGTTCGTTTCCTTTATGGCGCGAACTCCAGTTCGAATGAATTCCGGCGCGATAAAGGGCAAATCTCCCTGCAAATTAACGATAAACCTGTATTTTTTTTCCGGATCATAGCTGGTCCACCCGGAAAATACCCTATCGGTTCCGGAGGGCAGATCCGGATTGGTCAGAACAGTCTTCCCGCTCGCACTTTCCACAGCGCTTGAAATTTCCGAACCGTCGCAGGCAACAACCACATCGCCCGCATCTGCGGCGATCGCGCTTTCGAATGTTCTAACGATAAGAGGTTTTCCGCCGACGTCGGCAAGCATTTTTCTTGGCAATCTGGTGGACGAAATTCTGGCTGGTATTACTATCAATGTATCCATTTGTCTACGCCTCTCACCATATGGGTTTATGGTGCGGTCAAGAAGACTTGAACTTCCACGGAGTCTCCTCCATAGCGACCTCAACGCTACGCGTCTACCAGTTCCGCCATGACCGCAACGCATTCTTGATACCAGATACCGCGGAAACTATCAATCTAAAAAAAATAGCGAGATTGCGCGGTCAATTGCCCGGTTAATATGGGGACAAATTTTCCCGTATCGGCAGTTTTTCAGAAAAATTTCCGAATCAGCGATTTTAGTAATTTAACGCTTGAGTTTCACTCTTTCTTTTTAACTTTTCAAGCTCTTGCTACTTTCGCAGAAGGTCTAATATTCGCGACAATTGGCACAGATCCGAAATAACCGCAAAATCTCGAAAATTCTTCGCCAAAATTAACATAGACGCACTAACTTAATGCGGAGTCAGGGGTTAGAGGCACTCACGATCGTCATTGCGAGCGTGCGAAGCAATCCCACTCGGCTACGCGTCTGCGACGATCAAGCTAAATACTGACTGCTCACTTTCAAAGTGATTCATGTATAAATAAAACGAGCAACTGTGACTTGTCAGAATTCCGATGGACTGGCATCCGGGGTTTTAGTGTCTCTGAGCAGCGACTCAATTCTTTTTATATCGTCGAACGAATTATCGGAGAAAAACAACAATTCCGGCACAAATTTTAGCCGAATTTCCGTCCCAACTTGATGTCTCAAACTCGGCGTATGTTTTTTTAAAAATTCCAAACAATCGTTGTTGGAAAAATTTTTAGATAGGGACACTATGTAAACCTTTGCATGGTGCAGGCATGGACTTACCATGACGTCTGTGATCGATATCAAAGATGAATTGATTTTTTCGTCAACAAAAGGATTGCCCAGCAAAAACGCCGACAACATCTTTTTTATTTCGACGGCGACCCTATTTGGCCTGTCGCTATTTTTTTTCTGCATTCGGCTATAGTTGCCTGGCAACTTCCTCTAATTCGAAGCATTCAATCATATCGTTCGGATGAATGTCATTGTAATTTTCAAGACAAATGCCGCATTCAAATCCAGATTTAACTTCTTTCACGTCGTCCTTATTTCTTCTCACTGATTTTACTTCACCTGTGTAGACGACGACGCCATCGCGGAGTAGTCTTGCCTTTGCTCCGCGTTTGATTGAGCCGTTGGTAATCATACATCCTGCTATTCTTCCCAATTTAGAAATATCGAAAACCTTTCTTATTTCCGCGGAGCCAAGAATAGTTTCTTTAATATCGGGAGCCAGCAATCCTGATAGCAGGGCTTTGATATCGTCGATAAGATCATAGATTATGGAATAGTATTTCACCTGAATGCTGTCCCGGGCGATTTGATCGCGCGCCTGCATATTGGATCGCACGTTAAATCCGATAATCAACGCATTGGATGCTCGAGCCAGAGACGCATCATTTTCGGTAATTTCTCCAATTCCGGAATGAATGATTTTTACGGCAACTTCGTCGGTGGACAACCTCTGCAAACTCGAACAAATGGCTTCGGAAGATCCCTGGACATCGGCTTTTACGATCACCGACAGAGATTGTAATTTTTCGTCAGTTTTTAATTGGGAAAACATTTGCTCGGCGGTACCGCGGGAAGAAACAACCCAGGCCAACTCTCTTTTTTTGTAATCTCGATAGTTGGCTATTTCTTTGGCTTTCGTCTCGTCTCCAACCACAACAAAATCGTCTCCCGGAATGGTTGGACCGTTAAATCCTATTATTTCTCCAGGCGTGCCGGGAGTTATTTCACGCAGGTTCTCTCCTCTGTGATTTCTGATAGCTCTGACGCGACCGAAAACAGCCCCGGAAACAAAAATATCTCCGGATTTTAGGGTACCCTTATGAACAAGAACCGTGGCAACCGGCCCGAGGCCCTTTTCCACTTTGGATTCTATAACTATTCCCTCCGCTTCCCGGTTTGGATTGGCTTTCAGGTCTAAAATCTCGGCCTGCAGCAGAATCGCCTCCTCCAATTTTTGAAGATTGGCACCGGTTTTAGCGGAGATTTCTACGTCGATAACGTCTCCACCGTAGGATTCAACAACAATTTCATGATTCAGGAGGCTTTTTCTAACATTCTCCGGATTAGCATCGTGTTTATCTATTTTATTGATGGCGACGACTATGGGAACTTCGGCCGCTTTTGCATGGTTTATGGCTTCAATAGTCTGATCTTTGACGCTATCATCGGCGGCGACCACCAGAACGACAATATCGGTGACATTTGCTCCGCGCGATCTCATCTCGGTGAACGCTGCGTGTCCTGGAGTATCGATGAATGTGATTTTCCTGCCATCGCTCGTGGTAACCTGATACGCGCCAATGCATTGGGTAATGCCGCCAGCTTCCGTCAAGGCAACATCCGTTTTACGCAGAGCGTCCAGCAGCGACGTTTTTCCGTGATCAACATGTCCCATAATCGTCACGACCGGAGGACGGGGCAGTAAATCTGCGATCTCGTCCTCTCGTTTCAATCCGATTTCTATATCGCTGTCGCTAACTCTTCTCACTCTGTGACCAAATTCAAGAATTATTAATTCCGCCGTATCTGCGTCGATGATTTGATTTGCCGTCGCCATAACTCCCAATTTCATCAATGTCTTAACGACGTCTCCGGTACGAACCGCCATCCTGCTGGACAATTCCTGAACGCTAATGGTCTCAGGCAAAATAACGTCTTTAATAATTTTTGTTTCCTCGGAATTCACAGAGGAAATTTTATTTTTCTGTCTGGCTCTTCTCAGAGATGTCAGAGAACGAGTCCTTCCCACATCGTCCCTATCCATAGCATTGTGTATGGAAATCCTACCGGCTCCCGGAGCATAACGTCCTCGAAGCTCATTAATTCCTTTTTTAACAGCTGGAACCCTCTTGGAAGAATTATTCCTTGTCGAAGAATCATCGTCTTCAAAACCAGCGTCTTTTGTTTGTTTGAAAGTTTTAGGAGGAAAAAATCTACCGCTGTTCACCTTTGTTTCAGTGCCATTTTTCGCGGTTTTTTCTTTCGACGTTTCTTGCTCGGCAATCGCCGAATCTTTTTCAAATTTAATGCTCTCTCGTTCTTCTTTTTCTCTAATGGAACGAAGCTCTTCCTGTTCCTTGTTTTCTCTTATGGCGTCTTTGACGGCCTTCAGTCGAGTCTCTATTTCAATATTTGTAAGATCGCCGCTCTGTGGTAATTCCGGAACTTTGCCTGAAGTAACCTGCGACCTGTTTAGCAAAGATCGCCTCTTCTTTACCTCCACGGTTACCACCTTCGTTTTTCCATGGGAAAAGCTTTGTCTTACCTTCGCATCTAGGGGATCAGTTTTTTTTAAATCGGAGCGGCAAGATAAACTCAACGTACCTTTCTTCTGCTCTGCCATAACTTCTCCTGCCGTTTTCTAGTTAAACCAATGCTCTCTGCACTTCACTATGATATCGCCCGCCGAGCTCTCGTCCAAATCTGGTAGTAACTCCATTAATTCGTCAGAACTTAAATCAGCCAAATCATCCAACTTTTTTATACCGCGTTCTGCCAGAGTTAACAAATCATCATTGGAAAGTATATCTAGATTAATTATTTTATCGTCGAAATTCATTTCTTTTAATTTTTCAAGAGCCTCTTTATCCTTTTTCGTCAGATAGTCGTTTGCGCGCGCTATAAGCTCGCCGGCGAGTCCTTTATCGAATCCTTCTATGGACGACAGCTCTTCTTCGGAAACGCTTCCCAGCTCCTCAATGCTGGCAAACCCCTCCGCCACAAGCAAATGCGCAATGACCTCGTCGCAATCCAGAGCATCCATAAATCCTTTTGATTGGGCATGGTATTCCTGATTGCTTTTCTCCAGAGCTTCTGATTCGGAAGCAACCGTAACGCCCCAACCGATAAGCTGTGAAGCCAGTCGAACGTTTTGTCCTCGTCTGCCAATGGCTAAACTTAACTGGCCATCCGGGGCCAGGACCTCAAATTTCCTGTTTTCTTCATCAACAACCACCTTTGAAACTTCAGCTGGAGCCAGAGCGTTTACGGCGAATGTCGCAGGATTATCCGACCATAGAACTATGTCTATCTTTTCCCCCTGTAATTCGCGGATGACAGCCTGAACACGACTTCCTCTAATACCAACGCATGCTCCAATCGGATCTATGTTATTGTCTGTGGTATAAACGGCTATCTTCGCCCTGCTTCCAGGATCTCTCGCAACCGATTTTATCTCGATTACCCCATCGTAAATTTCCGGAACTTCCTGAGTGAACAATTTCGCAAGAAACTGCGGATGGGTACGCGATAGGAACACCTGAGGACCCTTTGTCTCTTGTAAAACACTGACGATGTACGCGCGAACACGTTCGCCGACTCTGAAATTCTCCTTTGGAATCAGCTGATCCTTTTTGATGACAGCCTCCGTGCGACCAACGTCCAAAGTTACGGAACTATATTCCGCTCGCTTTACAACTCCGCTGATTATCTCGCCAACTTTGTCTTTAAATTCGTCGTATTGTTTTTCGCGCTCGGCTTCACGAATCTTTTGTGCGATAATTTGGCGACCCGCTTGGGCTGCAACTCTCCCAAAATCCACAGTTGGCAATTTTGTGGTTAAAACGCTATCTATTTCCGCGTTTTCATCTATCTTTTTTGCCTCTTCAAGTGAAATCTCTGTGACGTCGTTTTCTACGTTCTCTTTAACGGTGACGCACTTTAGGATGGAGACTTCACCGCTTCTTCTGTCGATGCTTACTCTGATATCATGCTCATTTCCATATTTTGATCGTGCGGCTTTTTGGATAGCGTTTTCCATCGCATCCAAAATTTTCTCCTTTTCTAGGCCTTTTTCACGAGCAACTGCGTCGGAAATCTGCAACAATTCCGGACCATAAAAACGAGAATCCGTCCATAAAGCTGTCGACATGTTCTAAATTACCTTTCGTTCCTTTGTTCTTGAATATCTAAATCTTTATCGTGCTCACCTTCATTGTACCACCGTATAACACTCCGATTTCAATGGCTTCAGTATCGCATCCTTCCTTCAAATAGACAACCACGTCGTTTGAATTTCGTTCCACTTTCAAAAACTTCCTCCGAAACTTACGCCCACCACTAATAAAAGTAAACAGCGCCACTTTCACGTCTTTACCGCAAAAGCGCCCAGAATCATCAGTCTTTTTCAGAGAACGATTTTCGATAGGCGAACCGACTCCCGCATTGTACGATATGTAAATAAAATCTACAACATTTTTGTTATGTTGCCCTGAAATCACTTGGTGTTTGATTATTCACATAGATTCCAGGGGCGTCACGTATAAAATCGACAATTTCCAAAGAATCTATCATCTGTTTGTTCATGGGTTTCATCCATTCTAGCCAGTCGTTCCACCAGGATCCGGAAATTTCAGTGGCTGTATCGAACCATTCCTGAGCCGTATCGACGTTTTTCTGATTAATCCAGTAGGAGTATTTATTTTTGGCTGGGGAATTAATTACTCCGGCAACGTGTCCTGACCCACCAAGCACAAATCGCACATCTCCACTGAACAATTTCATGTTATCGAACGTTGCACGCCAAGGTACAAGATGATCTTTTATCATGGAAATCATGTATAGAGGGGTTTTAACTAGTTTCAGATCTATTGGTACTCCTAGCATTTCCAATGTTCCTGTTTTTAGAAGATTGTCCCTGTATAAAACCTGTGCCAGAAACATCTGCATTGCGCTTGTCAGATTTGTGGGATCTGAATTCCAAAACAAAATCTCATGAGCCCCCGGTTTTTGGCCAAGCATGTAGCTATTTACGAAGTATCTCCAGATCATATCCTTCGCCCTTAGTGTGCTGAAAGTATTGTATAATACGCTGCCGTCCAGAATTCCTTTCTCACCCATTTGGGTGTTGATCGCCTCCAGGTAATTTTCCGCCATAAATATTGCCATGTCGCCCGCATGTTCGAAATCCAGCAAAGTTGTCAGCAGAGTTGCCGACGCTATTTCTACTTTTGAACGCATCTTGCAGAGCGGATGGGTCAGGTACGCCAAAAGGCTTGATATTAGCGTTCCACCAACACAATACCCAACAGTGTGAACCGAATTTGATTTGGTTATCTCGTAAATTTTGTTAAGAGAGGCCAGAAGCCCGTCGATCATATAATCTTCGAACCCTTTGTCTTTGTACCTTTTGTCAGGATTGACCCAGGAAATCATAAACACAGTGAATCCCTTATCAACTATCCACCTGATAAAAGAAGATTCCAATTTAAGATCCAGAATATAGAATTTGTTAATCCACGGTGGAATGAACAGAATCGGTTTCGAAAAGACTTTTGGTGTTGAAGCAGAATATTGAATAAGTTCGATGAGATCATTTTGAAAAATCACTTTTCCAGGAGTTGTTGCTATGTTTCTGCCTATCTCAAATTTACTGCGGTCGTTTGTCATGATAGCGCCGTTTTTTATGTCGTTCGCCAGCATTTCCATACCTTTTCTAAAATTATCTCCATTGGTGCTTAGAGTTTCTTTGAGAACTTTTGGATTTAGAAAAGGAAAATTATCCGGCGACATAAGATCTATGTATTGCTTCACGAAAAAACGCACGCTACTCGCAAGAAAAGGATCGATGTCATCGAATTTTTCTATAGTATCCAGTATCCACTGAGATATTGTTTCGTGAAATGTGCGCGAAAATATCATCATTGGATTATTTGCAAAGGCGTTCTCTTCAAATTTTTGATCTTTTTGATTGTATTCCAAATTTATGCAGTCGTCGTTTTGCTGACTCATTGTTTCGATGAATGATTTCTGTAGAGCCAAAAGTCTATCCAGCAAATCTTTCTGAGCTTCTTCTATTTTTTTCGGCTGAGTGGCCATTTTTTCCCCAAATTTTAAATACGAAAGCATTGCAATTTGAGGATTTAATACGGCGAATTGAAATAGATCCATACTCTTCAAACCAAACATGGACCCATCATCGAAAAAATTTTTCATAGCCATCACCTAAACCAATCTACATTAAAAAAGCAATAAAAACACGATAAAAATATACAAACTAAGCCGTGAGAACCTATAATTTCTATGATAAATCATATTTTTAACACCAGCCTGTTATATATCTGTTGATGAATTGTTAGTTTTTGAAATTTTTCGTACGATGCGTTTGTTATGCATTCTTATTAACAAGATATTAACAGGAAAAAAATGTCAGGAAGAGTTCTGCGTATTTTTTTATTCATTGTTTAACAAGTAGTTAACGTCGATTTAAAAACAGTTAACGGTTTATTAACATATTCACCTCGACATAATACTATTCAAAAGAACTCATATTGAAAATATTTAGTTATTGATGTAAACAATAGCGTATCGGGGTGTAGCGCAGCCTGGTAGCGCGTCTGCTTTGGGAGCAGGATGTCGGAGGTTCAAATCCTCTCGCCCCGACCACAAAATGCCTCAAAAATAAGGCTGAAACTCTTGATACTCATATTTTTTCTGTGGGTATCATAATTTCTCTGGAAAAATTACAAGAAATGAATGATACTGATGAGCTGGTTGGTTCTTTAACTTCCATCGAAAGTCCGCTGGACGACATCCCGGCTTTGTATCTCGGAAGTAAGAGTCTTGCCAGGTTATGGAGATGCCATAACCGAAGATGGTCCTGTAAAGTCCGTTGGAATGTGTGATAACAATTAAACCTAGGAGAAGATGTCGATGGAAAACAAACAAGAGATAATTGATAAATTTGCGACTCACAAAGGAGATACTGGTTCTTCGGATGTGCAGGTAGCGATTCTAACGGCGAGAATTAACTCGCTGGGAGAACATCTGAACACCCATGTGAAAGATTTTCACTCGAGAAGAGGGCTGCTATCAATGGTTAGCAGAAGAAGAAAACTGCTGGACTATCTTAAAAGAACAGATAGGGAAAGGTACGCAAAGCTTATAAAAGAACTGAATTTGAGAAGGTGATAAAAAATAATGATATTTAAACAGGAAATTATATGGGGCGGTAGATCTCTTTCAATTGAGACCGGGCGTTTTGCGACCCAGGCCACCGGAGCTGTCGTTGTAAAGTATGGCGACACGATGGTGCTGTGTACTGTGGTGGCTGACACAAAGGCCAGTGCAGAAAGAGATTTTTTTCCTTTGACTGTGAATTACATCGAGAAAGCGTATTCTGCGGGGAAAATTCCAGGAGGTTTTATAAAAAGAGAGGGAAGACCATCCGAAAGAGAAACTTTGGTATCTCGATTGATAGATCGTCCCATACGTCCACTGTTCCATAAAAATTTCAGAAACGAAACGCAGGTTATGTGCACGGTTCTAAGCTTTGATGGGGTAAACGATGCGGATGTTATTTCCATCATCGGAGCCTCGGCTGCGTTAACCATTTCTGGTATTCCGTTTCTTGGTCCAATTGCAGCTGCGAAAGTTGGATACCAGGACGGTAAATTTATTTTAAATCCACAGATTGGCAGCGAAACTGATTTGGATTTGGTTATCGCCGGGTCTCAGGACGGTGTTCTGATGGTCGAATCCGGCGCAAGAGAATTGTCTGAAAAGGATATGTTGGCTTCGCTGAAATTTGGTTACGAGTCATTTCAGCCGGTGATAGATATTATCACGAAACTGGCGGAGGAATGCGCGAAAGATCCATGGGATGAGCCGGCACCAGCCGCGGAAATACAGGGAATTGTTTCAGAAATTTCTGGGAAGTTTTTGAACGATATCGAGAAAGCCTATGGCGGAAAAAGCAAGCACGACAGAAATGAAGCTCTTTCCAAAGCGAAGCAGAAAATAACGGAGCATTACAAGGATAATGATGAAATAACAGAGGAAATTCTTGGTGAAGCTTTCTCCGAAGTATGTGAAAATTTTGTGAGAAGTAAAATACTCGACACAGGCAAACGCATAGACGGTAGGGACACGAAGAACATCAGAGATATTTCCGTTGACGTATCGGTTCTGCCAAAAACTCATGGATCGGCTGTATTTCAAAGAGGCGAGACCCAGGTACTCGCCGTCACGACACTTGGAACGGCGCAGGATGAGCAAATGGTGGATTCTCTTGCCGGAGAATACAAAGAAAGATTCATGTTGCACTACAATTTCCCACCATTTTCCGTTGGG
Source organism: Holosporaceae bacterium (assembly GCA_031258475.1). Lineage (GTDB taxonomy): Bacteria > Pseudomonadota > Alphaproteobacteria > UBA3830 > UBA3830 > JAIRMQ01. Next base: position 1,319 of record JAIRMS010000045.1, on the reverse strand, counting down.
GAAATCGGACGTTTGGGAACGCCTGGAAGGCGCGAGGTGGGTCATGGAAAATTGGCATGGCGAGCGGTTGATGCGGTGATTCCTTCCAAGAACGAATTTCCATATTCGTTTAGAGTCGTGTCGGAGGTCCTGTCCTGCAACGGATCTTCATCAATGGCAACGGTCTGCGGAGCTTCCCTCGCCCTCATGGACGCGGGTGTGCCTCTAAAAAACGCCGTCGCCGGTATAGCCATGGGATTGGTTATCGAGGACGACAAATATGAAATCCTCAGCGATATCATGGGCGAGGAAGATCATATTGGAGACATGGATTTTAAAGTCGCTGGAACTGTGAACGGAATTACGGCGTTGCAAATGGACATCAAAGTGACCAGCGTCACGTTTGAAATCCTGGAAAAAGCCATAAAGCAAGCGCACATCGGTCGTCTGTGCATTTTAAACGAGATGTCGAAAGGGCTGGGAACACATCGTGTGGAATTGAACGTCAACGCTCCAAAGATGGTAAACATTGTTATTCCAAAGGATAAAATTCGGGAAGTTATCGGATCCGGCGGAAAGGTAATCCGCGAAATTATAGATCAAACCGGAGTAAAAATAGACATAGACGACGAAGGAAACGTCACCGTTGCAGGTCAAAATGCAGCGTCCGTGGAACAGGCGTTGGAGATCATCAGAGGCATAGCTCTGGACCCGGTGGTTGGTGTCGTGTACAGCGCAAAAGTCGTCAAAACGATGGAATATGGCGCTTTCGTCAGATTCCACGGACCAAGAGAAGGATTACTCCATATTTCGGAAATGTTTGGTAAATCCGCCGAGAAAGGTTCTGTTAGTTTGAACGTGGGTGACGACGTTGAAGTCAGGTTCCTGGGTGTAGATCATCTTGGCCGTCCGAAATTAACTTGTTCTTAGTCTTAACGATTTTGGCGAGTATTCCATTACCTCCACGGGCGGCGCGGAGTGATATACATGAATCACTTTGAAAGTATGCGGTCAGCATTTAGCCACGTCCGTTTCATAGACCTGGCGATTTTTCTGAAGTAAGGAGGAATTTGAGTTAAAGAACAGTAAGGATTAGTGATTTTATAAGGAGTCACTAATGAGGATGAGATGAAAAAGATACAAGAAAAATTTACGTAGTTAAGTGGGATAGGGTTAACGCCCTCGCCTTTAGGCGAACACTTCAGTGTAACACGGAACATGTGTATGGTCCCATATTGTGGAGGGATTGGGAATGATATAATATTATGCCCGGAAGCAAAGGAGGCATTATGGGCCAAATACTACACAGTTGCGCCACAACGACAGAGGCAATGCGTCGA
>JAIRMS010000032.1 GCA_031258475.1 Holosporaceae bacterium | reverse complement strand
TATGGAAGTACGCTTACGAAGCAGATTTAAAACATAAATGTTCAGAACTCTGATATTTTAAAATCTCCTAATATATGATGCATTTCCTGATTTTCTATATATTTTTGAATCTCTTCACTGTTTACATTTCCTGCGGTTACTGCAAAGCATCCTCTAGCCCAAAGGTGCTGTCCCCAATATTTCAAATTCTTGATTAGTTGAACATATTTCCTTTATTAGCTCTACGGCTCTTGTTGCTATATTACCCGTTAGAACTCTGTACCTATATTTCGTACAGAATACTAGGTGATATTTCAGATCGTATGTGCTATGAGCTCCATGTCTATATTTCATGCTCCGTATTATACTGAAGTGTTCGCCTAAAGGCGAGGGCGTTAACACTATCCCACTTAACTACGTAAAAATCATCTACCAAATAAAACAGCGCTGTGATATCTTTCTTCATGGCTAATCTCTTTTAAAAATCATTAAGATTTTAGCCATACCTCCTCTTATTTCAATACTCCTAATCCATTATTCGCGTCTATAATTTATAGATGGGATTCTGTCAGGATTTTATTAAAAAAACGTTAAAAATCAACGACGTTTAGTTGTGATTCGAATTGTTTGATGTCATTGAAAAGCAAAGAAATATTTTGCGATGCTTCGGAGAATATATTTTGCAATATTTTTTCTTCGTCTTCCAGAAAATCGCTTAAAACATAGGAAGAAACCATGGATTTTTCCTCCGGTCGGCTGACTCCGATTCTTAGGCGCCAATAGTCGTTTCCGACCAGAGAATTAATACTTTTTAGACCGTTATGACCGCCATTTCCGCCGCCTTTTTTTATTTTTATATGACCGAAACCCAGATCGATGTCGTCGTGGAATACATAGATTTTTTCCAGAGGAATTTTATAAAAATCCCCGAGGAAACGAATCGCCTGCCCGGATAAATTCATGAAAGTCAAAGGCTTGGCCATAATAATTTTTGTTTTTTCCAAACAAAAAGAGGAAACCTCCGCAATGGATGCCATTTTTTTAAATGGAACGCCACCGTTCGCTTCTGCGATCGCGTCTATTATTCTAAAACCGACGTTATGTCTATTGTTAGCATACCTGGATCCTGGATTTCCGAGACCAACCAGCAGAAACATTAGGAAGAAGGCGTGGTGGTCGCAGTCGCTGTTGTCGTCGCTGCCGCGGTTTCTTCAGTGGCTTCCTTCTTCATTATCGTCGGAGCAACCACGGTCGCAATGGTGAAATTTTTGCAACCCACCGGAAGGTGTATGTTCTCCGGAAGCTTTACGTCATGCGCATGAACAGTATGGTGGAATTCGAATCCCGTAAGATCAATCTCGATTTTCTCCGGGATATTCTCTGGATCGCAGGCGACATCAATATCGTGAACCAATACGTTCAGGACACCTCCCAGTTTCAATCCCGGGGACGCGAGTTCGTTCACAAAAACAAGGGGAACGCGCACCGAGACTTTGCTGCCCTTTCCCACCCGCATAAAATCGATGTGAAGCGGCAGGTCCGTCACCGGATGAAATTGAATATCCTTGGCCACAAATTTTTGTCCTTTTTTCCCAACGCCATTCATTTCAAAAACAGTGGAAAAAAAGTTAGACCTATGCACATATCTGTTCACAAGATCTTTTGCAATGCATATGGACTCTGGATCCTTTGCGTCTCCATAAATTACGCAGGGAATAAATCCCTCTTTTCTGGCGAAGCGCGCAGCTCCTGTTCCTGATTTTTCCCTATATTTCGCCTCTAAAACAACGGTGGACATTGCAAAATTCCTTTTTAAAACGCTACAATATACATCGAATCGCTTCCGCTATCAATGAAGCAATCGATAATTTCCTGAATTTTTGAGAAAGCTCGTTTGGGCAGGCTATGCTGTCGGTCAATATAATCTCGGCTATGTTTGATTTTTCCAGTTTAGGGACCGAACCTTTTGAAAGTATTCCATGGGTGCAATAGGCGACGATTCCGTCGCATCCGTGTTTCGACAGAGAATCGGCCGCGCGGCATAATGTTGCTCCGGAATCAACGATATCGTCCACCAACACGCAAATTTTGTCTTTAACGTCTCCGATAACATCCGTTTTTTTCAATTCGCCGAATACGTCGCGGACCTTATTGCAAATAGCGAAATTGCAGCCCATCGCTTTTGCAATCGAACCGGCACGATATGCTCCACCGATGTCGGGAGAAACTATTACGATTTTATCGGAATTATATTTGCTGGTAATATCGGATATGAACGCTTTTTCGGGGGAAACATGAATTGTTGGAATTCTGATACGAGGCTCTCCGTGGTTATCCAGAATAATACAGCGAAAAATATTCATGTTCTCCAGTAGGCGGGGAAATAGGTCGGCACCGAAGGATTCATTTGGATTTTGAGTGTCCTGACGGGAATATCCCATGTACGACACGCATAAAGTAAGATTTTTCGAATCTCGCAGGGCATCCAATAGAAGAAACAGCTCGATCCAGTCTTCATTCGCGACGGTTGAAGCGACGACGATTACGTCATGAAAACGTTTCGGAACCGAAACTGAAATCTCGTCATTATTAAAACGCCTTACGTTTGCGGAAAATATGGGAAATGACAATTCCTTTGCAAGAGATTTCGCCAGTTCCTTCGAGTTTCTAGTATGAATTATTTCCATTTTCTTCTCCTAAACAAATTGCCGATATGTTGCGGCCGCAAATTCCGCCATTATTTTTATTAGCAAAACGGTAACTGAAATAATTTTTCTGATCCGTGTAGGTGTCTATGTTGACTGCTTCCACATTGTTTTCGCTCAGTCCGGATTCTATCAACCGATTTTGGCAATATTTTGGCAGATCAAAATGTAATTGGGAGTTTATTAGGGAAAAGCAGTCGCCTTTTCCTCTAAAATTCCGCTTAAAATCGTCGTCGACTTCGTAGCTTTCCTTTGCAATGCACGGCCCAACGGCTGCGACGATGTTTTGCGGATCACTCCCGAGTTCCACCATTTTTTGAATCGTGGATTCAATAACGCCGGACACCGCTCCCCGCCATCCGGCGTGAATCGCTCCTATTGCTTGATGCCTTTTATCAAAAAGCAAAATCGGAGCGCAATCCGCAGTTAAAATCCCGATTGCTATGCCTGGTACACGTGTAACCATGGCGTCGACTTCCGTGTCTGATTCGGTTTGCCAATCAACGACAATGCAGCAACTGCCGTGCGCCTGGCAAAGCGTGATCAGTTTCTTGGCTTCTAGTTCTTTTTTTATTATATCAAGATTTTGCAAAACCAGCGATTCGTCATCGCCGACAAATTTGCTGCAATTCAACGAAGAATAAAGCCCCTTGCTTTTGCCATGCTTTCTTCCAAAAAATCCATGATTCACTGTCGCGGAGGCTATTTTCAGCGATTCTATCTTCAACTTATCTTTTCTCGTCGGAGGGAATCAACCCCAGCGCCAGCATGTACGTGTCCAAAAGCATGTCTTCCGTCTCTCTGTCCTCGCTTTTCATTTTCTTTAATTTAACAATCTTTTTCATAATTCTCGGATCAAAACCATCTGACTTGGCCTGTTTGTAGACATCAGAAATGTTTTCCTGAATCTCTGTCTTTTCAACTTCCAGATTTTCAATCTTTTCGATGTACTGTTTTAATTTGTTTATATCGCTTGAATGCACAACACTCTCCAGTTTTTCCATGCGCAAAACAGAGACGAGACGCAACGCAGATGAAAAAAACTACTACAATAAAGGAGAACGTCACGCCCCGATGTTTGTCATAGTACTCCAGAAAATAATGGGAATCAACCCCTTGCAAAGCACATCTAAAATTAATAGATTTACCCTGCGCGGGTGTAGCTTAATGGTAAAGCTTCGGCCTTCCAAGCCGGTGACGTGGGTTCGATTCCCATCACCCGCTCTGTGTGTCTATTTTTTCAACCTGGGGAGAAGTCCATTCAATAAGATCGCGTTCAAGAAAGTTATCGCCAATCCTTTATTTCAATTAGTACTAGTTATGATTTTCGCATCCACGTGTCACGCGCGTTTGTCGTTCGACACGGTGAGGTTTTTTCTAACGATCAGCGCATGTCTGCGCGAATTGCTGGTGTTTATACTGCCGTTTTTGCTGTTTAGCTTTGTGGCAGTCGCATTGTCCGCGATTCCGAAAGAAGGCATGTTTTTCGTTCTGGGGTTAATGGTTGTTGTTTTGATATCCAATTTCCTGAACGTTTTGATTTCAGGAGTGATCGGGTATTCGATCCTATCCGGCGCGGAGGCTCGTCCAATGCCGGAAGCGACGCAGATTTTCCTGCCATATTTCCAGCCGAATCTTCCACGCATTGCTGAAACAATGCATTCGCTGTTCGCTGGAATTGCCGTTGGGTTGATTAATTCACTGCGTCCGAATAAGTATGTGTCGCTTTCCATAAATTTCCTGCATGATTGCGTAATGAAATTTGTGAAAAATTTCTTCGTTCCCATGCTTCCGATTTTTGTTGGTGGATATTTGTTGAAACTTTTTTCCGAAGGCCGAATGACAGGATTTTTAGAGCAAAACATCGGTACATGTGCGATGATGTTCGGATTCCTGTGGTGCTATCTGGCGCTATGGTTGCTTGTGGCCGCGTCATTTAAACTCGGCAGAGCTGTGGAGATTTTTAAAAACATGTTTTCGGCTGTCATCACGGCGTTCAGCACAATGTCCAGTTCGGCCGCTCTTCCATTTTCTTTGAAAGCGGCGGAGAAAAACACGAATGACAAGGTTCTTTCCGATGCGGTAATGCCTCTGACGGTAAACTTTCACATGGTCGGAGACACCATCGTCGTGCCGATTATGGCAATGATAGTGATGCTGGCGTTTAATCATCCGCTGCCAAGCGTGCCCAGCTTTCTAATGTTTGGAATATGCTTCGTCCTGAATAAATTCGCCGGCGGAGGAGTTCCGAGCGGCACCATAATGGTGACGGTTCCGGTACTGATAGAATATCTGAACTTCGACGATTCCATGATCGCATTCATAATTTCCTTTTACGAAATGATGGATCCATTCGCTACCTCTGGAAACGTCATGGCGAACAACTTATTCGTTATCCTGTTCCAGAAAATTAGAAACTTTATAAAAAATCGATTTTCCAATTCGAATGGAGCAAAACATGGCTGAAGATCTACAAATCAGAATAGAAAAACTGTGGAAAGGAGAGTCTCAGGATACTTCCTGTGTTCAGGAAGCCATGGAGAAACTTGATAACGGGGAGCTGCGGGTAGCAGAAAAAGAAAACGGCGAATGGCTAATCAACGAGTATCTAAAAAAGGCCATACTGCTTTACTTCAGGCAAACGAAGTCCAGCGTTATAGGTGGAGAGACGGAGAGTTTCTTCGATAAAATCCCCATGAAGACAGCAAATTGGTCCGAAGAAGATTTTGTCAGAGCCGGATTCAGAATGGTTCCAGGGAGCACGATCAGATATTCGGCCTACATAGCCAAGTCGGTGGTCGTCATGCCAAGTTTTGTAAACATTGGCGCATTCATAGACGAGGAAACTCTGATAGATTCCCACGTACTGGTCGGTAGCTGCGCCCAGATAGGGAAAAGATGTCACCTGGCCGACGGAGTGACGATAGGCGGCGTTTTGGAGCCGGTGCAAGCGTCTCCTGTGATCATCGAGGACAACTGTTTTATAGGGGCAAAAAGTGCCATTTTGGAGGGTGTAATTGTGGAAGAGGGGGCGGTGCTGGCAGCCGGAACAACTCTGACCGCGTCAACCAAAATTATTCGCAGAGATACCGGAGACGTGAGCTATGGCCGTGTTCCTCAATATTCTGTCGTAGTGCCCGGAGTCTACCCATCCGGTGGAATCCATCTGTGTTGTGCCGTAATAGTAAAGCAGGTCGACGAGCAAACAAGACGAAAAACTGCTATAAACGAGCTGCTAAGGGAATAACATGGACATTGTTTCTCTGTGTTTTGATTTAATCAGATGTAAAAGCGTTACGCCGGCAGACGACGGCGCGATTGATTGCGTGGCCGAGTTTCTGTCGGCGGCCGGTTTTGAAACAAGAGTATTGACGTTCACGTCTGCGGACGGAGCCAATAGCGTAAAAAATCTTTTTGCTCGCTACGGTAATTCCGGGAAAAAAGTTCTTGGATTTATCGGTCATTCCGACGTTGTTCCGGCTGGAGAAGATTGGGAAGTCGATCCGTTTGCAGCGATCCAGAGGGACGGATATCTGATTGGGCGCGGCGTCGCCGATATGAAGGGCGGTCTGGCGGCTTTTTGCTGTGCAGCGGTCGAATTTGTTCGCCAACCATTTGATGGAACAATCGAGTTTTTCATCACCGGAGATGAGGAAATAGGATCCCAGGAGGGAATTCAATCCCTGATCGAATGGGCTGTCGAAAATAACTGCATTCCCCACAATTGCCTAATCGGAGAACCGTCGTCCGATGTTCGTCTCGGAGATAGGATTTATATTGGACATCGCGGAAGTCTTAACGTAACTGTGAATTCACAGGGAAAACAGGGGCATTCGGCCTATCCGTCCAATTATAAAAACTCTCTGATTAATCTGTGCAGATACATTGTGAGGATTAGCGGGTATCAGTGGAAACACGATAATGAAAAATTTCCTCTAACAAATCTAGAAGCCACGATGCTGTTTACCAATAATTATGCCCAAAATGTGGTTCCGGATTTTTCGTCCGCCAATTTAAATATTAGATTTGGAGACGATTACACAACGGAAAAGCTGAAGGTTGTCGTCCAGAGGGAAGCAGAAAGTTTCAGCGGTCTATCATTTGATTTTTTCCCTAGCGGGGAGGCCTACTGCTGCGATGACGATAATCTGAAGAAGAAACTATCCTCCTCCATTGAAGAAATTACCGGAGTTAATCCGTATTTTTCCACCGCCGGAGGAACATCCGACGGACGATTCATGGCGCGCCATTGCAGCGTAATTGAATTTGGACTTCCGGACGCCACGATTCATCAGAAAGACGAAAAAGTAAAGATCGAAGATCTGAAAAATCTAGAAAAAATATATTTTTCATTTTTAAAAAAGTATTTTGAATGCTAATCGAGCTATCGACGGACGACGTGGAGTCACTCGAAAAAATCCACGGGAGCTGTTTCGATGAGAGCTGGAGCGCAAAAAGCTTTCGCGAGATGCTGTCTAGCGACGTTTTTTTTGGATTTGCTCACAAAGATAAAACGATCAACGGATTTGTGCTTTGCAAGATGGTCTGCAATGAAATTGAGATCATCACCTTTTGCGTGCTTCAGGAATTTAGAAATCAGGGAATAGGAAAGGCGTTAATTGATCAAATTGACCACTACGCTGAACGTCATCTCGTCGGTAAGATTTTTCTGGAAGTCGCCGAGGATAACGTCGTTGCCAGAAAAATATATGAAAGCCGAGGATATGAAGAAATTTCTCGGCGCAAAGAATATTACCAAAGGAAAAGTTACTACCAAAATGCAATAATTATGTGCAAAAATATTTTTATGGACTGTTGACCATTTGCAAAAAATGTATATGATAAATCCGTCAAAATACATGAAGGATGCGCAATTATGAGCAGAATATCGTATTTAGGTGTTTTTTTGCTTGTTCATGGTGTTTTAGTAATGGATGGAATTCCCGATTCAACCGGAATAAGGGGCCATTACATACAACGCCTGTGTGGTTTTGATGAGATAACACCAGCAGCAAATACACATATTTCAACGATAATCGAACGGCTTTTGGATGAGACAGATGCGGAAGCAGTCTCGGCCGCTGCAGCACTTATATACGCATTGTCCGCTGAGGAAGAAGAATTATCCGCGAGGATTGCGCAAGAATTGATTGATGCTGCTCTTGCTAAAACTGCGCAGGAGGAAGAGGATGCACGGGGAGCGCGCCTTCATTACGGGGGACTGCAAATCGTCGCACCGCATCTGCGTCGTGTGACGTTCAAACGTGGACTAGATGTGACTCCTTTAATCGGCGAACTGCTGCAAGAATTTTCCGCCATATGCAGAAAAGAAGGCCACACTTTCGACGTTCATAAACTAGATGGGCTCACCGTACGTCACTGGGGGACTATGCTGCAATACTTTGATGCCTATTCCCCAGCTACAGCGGAAATTAAAAGTCTTTTTGGTGAAAACCTGACAAATGTTTCCGTTATTCGAAACGATTTCCAGGAAATCATGAGCCGGATGTCACCGGCCCTACTCGCGGAATTTGATCTGACTCCCGACTATTTGGAAAGAGCTTTTACAATTTTACAGCAGGGAGAGCATGCAACCTTGGTTCCTACGGCCGTAAAACTTTACACGCTGCTAAAGGAATATTGTCCAACTTGGCTAGAGCAGTATATTATTACACTCCTCAGCAATGTTAACAGATTTAAAGGTGCTGAGTGCTTCGAGGGGTACAGAAATAGGTTTTTCGCAATTTGGATGCAATTCGTGCGCGATTATGGAACAGGCACCGGTCAGATCTATCTTGAAGATTGAGTGGTAAAACAAAGACGGCTGGATCTTCAACCAGAATTTCGACGTCAACGCTCCTGTTGCGTTAGTAGTCTTTAAGAGTGCCTTGAAAAGCACTACTACAGTGCGTCACGCAAATATGCGTCCAGCAACGAAACGTTAACCCTCTCCTGCTGCATGCTGTTCCTATCTCTCACGGTTACGTCGCCGCCGTTTATGCTGTCGAAATCCACGGTTATGCAATATGGAGTGCCGATCTCGTCATTTTTTGCGTATCTTTTCCCAACGCTCTGCTTGTCTTCGTAGGCGACTGCGTATTTTTTCCTCAATTCCAGGAATATTTTTTTTGCTATGAGCTCTATTTCATCGTTCGCTTGTAGAGGCAGTATGGCGGCTTTTACCGGCGCTATTTTTGGAGCGAAGTTTAGAAAAAATCCACTTGGATGAGCGTCGTCTCTGACGTAGGAATTGCATAAAACGGCGAGCACAGCCCTCGTCAATCCGGAGGACGGCTCGATCACATGGGGAATAAATTTCGCATTCGTGGATTGATCAACGTGTTCCTGTTTTACTCCGCTGACCTTTTGGTGCTGGGATAAATCGTAGTCGCATCTGTGGGCAATCCCCTCCAACTCGCTGAATCCCTCTCCGGAAAATGGGAATTTGTATTCCAGGTCTACGGTTCCGTTGCCGTCCTTCGCGTAGTGAGCCAGTTCGTCTCTGCCATGCTTTCTGATGTTGATTTTGTCAGCGCTCAGTCCCAGGCTTTTCCACCAATTTAGTCTCTGATCGAGCCAAAACTCCTGCCAATAGGCGGCTTCGCTTTCATGGCAGAACCATTCGAGTTCCATCTGCTCGAATTCCCTCGATCTGAAGATGAAATTGCGAGGAGTTACTTCGTTTCTGAAAGCTTTCCCTATTTGAGCTACGCCAAACGGAATTTTTGCTCTCATGCTATCCTGCATGTTTTTGAAATTAACGAAAATTCCCTGGGCGGTTTCCGGTCTCAGATAGGCGATATTACTGTCGTCCACAACAGCGCCGACTCGCGTTTCAAACATAAGATTGAACGCCTTTGGCTCGGTTAGCGTTCCAACTTCCGTCGTGTCTGGTGCGACGACATTTTTATAAGACGAGACTTCAAGATCTATGAACGAAACTCTGCAAAAATCTTCAATTTTTCCCCCGCCGCATTTTTTTATTTTACTGGAGATAGTCTTTTCGTCCTCATCTTCGAAGAATGCGAACGATTTTCCTTCCCTATTTTCGGGAACGTAGGCGATTAATTGATCCGCTCTGTATCGCATTTTTGTGATTCTGCAATCCACCATTGGATCGGAGAAATTTCCAGCATGCCCAGAAGCCTCCCAAACCAGTGGATTTTGAATGATTGAGCTGTCGAGTCCGAAAATTCTAAGTGGATTACCATTTTTATCAAGTGGAGGGCACTCCACGACGCTGTGCCACCAGACATCTCTGATATTATTCTTTAGAGCGACGCCACGGGGACCATAATCCCAGAACCCATTCATTCCGCCGTATATGTCAGACGATTGAAATATAAATCCTCTGCGTTTACACAGCGATACTATGGTATTCATTTCTAAATCCTTCAGTTGCGAAATTATTATACAAAGCGCGCGTTCTGACAAGCTCAAAAAAACCGCCGCTCAAAGCGACGAATCAAAGGAGGGCATGGCATATACGTGAATCACGTTGAAAATGCGATTTTCGTTTTCTGGATTGCCACGTCGCTCTGCTCCTTGCAATGACGATGCCTCTACTTTTTTGCGGACAGAATCTCATCTAGGTATGTGGAACCCAGTGTCTGTCAAATCCAAAAGGCGTCGTTTCTGCTTGGAATTGTATATTTCTGCATGGTGTTTTTGGGAGCAAATTTCTCAGATATAATAGACCTTCTGTGAAAGTAGCAAGAGCTTGAAAAGTTAAAAAGAAAGAGTGAAACTCAAGCGTTTTAATTATGAGGTAAAAATGCTGAGTTTCAAGAGATTGTGCAATCAAAGGGTAAATTTTACATAAAACAGCTAGCCGTGCGCTTGGCATAATACTCCGGCGCGTTTTTTTATGCGACGCCTGGCGTGGTTTCGGTGGACGCGGTGTTTTGCTGGACAGAAATTTTCGCCGACTCGTCGCGATCCAATAATTCTATAACCGCAATCGGAGCCATGTCGCCACTGCGGAACCCGCACTTCACTATTCGAGTGTATCCACCATTTCTATCAGAATATCGACTTGCTAGAGTACCAAACACTTTGGAGACCAGGTCATTATCCCTCAATTTTGCGAACAAACTCCGTCTATTAGCAACGGAAGAAGTTTTGCCCAAAGTGATCATTTTTTCAACAACTGGCCTTAAATCTTTGGCCTTTGGAAGCGTCGTAACAATCTGCTCATATCGCAACAGAGACTTTGCAAGGCTTTTGAACAGCGCTACCCTCTGAGAAGTTCTTCTGTTGAATTTTCTACCGCTAATTCTGTGACGCATCTGTGAATCTCCTTAAAATTTATTATCGCGCGTTTTTTTTGTGACATCTTCAACATTTTCAATCGGCCAACCGGAAATCTGCATTCCAAAACAAAGCCCCATTTGCAGAAGAACCTCTTTTATTTCATTCAATGATTTTCTACCGAAATTAGGAGTGCGCAACATTTCATTTTCGGTTTTTCTAACCAGATCGCCGATATAAACAATATTATCATTTTTCAGACAATTCATCGAGCGAACCGATAACTCCAGATCATCGACTTTTCTCAATAGATTGGAGTTGAAAGGCAAATTCTGCTCTGTCTCTTCTTCCATTGATTCCGTTTCTTCTTCGAAGTTAACGAATTTTTGGAGTTGATCCTGCAATATTTTCGCGGACATGGCGACGGCGTCTTCGGGAGAAACAGAACCGTTCGTCTCAACGTCCATTATCAGTTTATCATAGTCTGTAATCTGTCCAACACGGGTATTTTCGACTCTGTACGCGACTTTTTTCACAGGATTAAATATGGAATCGATAAAGAGAGTTCCCACCGGAGCGCTTTCTGTCTTGTTTTGCAAAGCGGTAACATAACCGCGCCCAACGCTAACACTCATCTCCATGGAAAAGGCAAATCCATCGTCGACAGTACAAATATGATGACCTGGATCTAGCACCACTATTTCAGAGCCAATCTCAAACATACCGGCGGTAACTTCACAGGGCCCCGTAACGTTAATTTTCATCTTGAGAGGAGTATCACTTTCCATCCTCAGGGGCATGGACTTTACATTTAAGATTATGTTCGTGACATCTTCCACCACTCCAGATATGGCAGAAAATTCATGCAAAACACCGTCGATACGTATTGAAGTAACTGCTGCTCCTTTTAAGGAAGACAGTAAAACCCTGCGCAAAGCATTACCAAGAGTCGTGCCGAATCCACGCTCAAGTGGCTCAGCCACCACCGTGGACGTGCGCTTGCTCCCAACACTGCCAACGCCATCAATTTGAAGCTTATAAGGCTTAATCAGATCTTGCCATTGTTTCTGAATCACAATAAAACCCCCTCGTTTCCCACATTAAACTCTGCGACGCTTTGGTGGTCTACAACCGTTGTGTGGAATAGGTGTAACATCTTTTATTGAACCAACAACCAATCCCATAGACTGGAAAGTTCTCAAAGCGGATTCTCTTCCAGAACCAGGTCCTAAAATTTCCACATCGATGCTTTTCATCCCATGCTCCATGGCTTTGGATGCGGCCTTTTCAGCGGCCATCTGTGCCGCGTATACGGTGGACTTGCGAGATCCCTTAAAACCCGAACCACCAGCGGAACTCCAGACAATCGTATTTCCATGCGCATCCGCGATAGTAATCATTGTGTTATTAAAAGTCGCGTTGATATGGACAACCCCATGAGCAATATTTTTTTTGTCTCTTTTCTTTAGTTTTTGAGTTTTCTTGTAAGCCATAAAACCACTCTTTATTTCGTTACTTTTTTCTTACCAGGAATCGCTCTCGCTTTTCCTTTTCTAGTACGTGCATTCGTATGAGTCCTTTGGCCATGAACGGGAAGCCCCTTCCTATGCCTAAATCCACGATAACATCCAAGATCCATTAATCTTTTGATATTCATGGTAACTACACGCCTCAAATCCCCTTCCACCTGATAATCGCGATCTATAATTTCGCGTATTTTCAGCATTTCATCTTCGGAAAGTTCATAAATCCTTTTGGAATCGGGAATCCCCAGCTCACGACAAATAACGCCGGCGCGAGCAGGCCCTATGCCATAGATGTACCTTAAAGCGAACTCAACACGCTTCTTATCGGGTAAATTAACCCCAGCTATACGAGCCACAAATTATCTCCTTCTTTCTATTCCCAAACCATCGAAATAGTCATCTACTCTCTTCACGACTTCTTCCACTGTCCCTTTTCCATTAATTTTAACAATCCTATCAAAATAATATTCAGAAAGGGGAAGGGTCGCTTTCTCATATTCCTTCAGCCTATTTCTAACGGTCGCCTCTTCATCGTCTTTTCTCTTTATCAACTCGCCGCCACAGGAACAAATTTCTATTTTATCCATGGCGCCATAGGTATTTCCGCATTTGGCGCAAACACGTCGCTGGGATATCCTTGCGACAACCTCGTCTGCGTCGACATCAAGCTCAATAACGTGTATAGAATTCCTAAATTTTCCATCTTTCATACCATCCAACACCCGGGCCTGGCCTTCTGTTCTTGGATATCCATCAAGAATAACTACTACACCTTTTCCGCCCGCCGCAACCTTCTCTATGTTTTTTTCAACGATTCCATTTACAACATCGTCGCCGACCAAACCGCCAACTCCAATTATACCTTCGACTCTACGACCAATGGCAGTCTTCTCTTTTACTTCATTTCTTAACAAATTTCCAGTGGAAAAACAACTAACCACGTATTTTTCTTTCAGATGCTGGGCCACAGTCCCTTTGCCAGAACCTGGAGCCCCCATAAAGATCAATATTGTTATCATTTCCGTCATTGTTCCAGTCATTTGCGCTTTTTTTCCATCTTTTTCAGAACACCCCTATATTGATAAGAAAGTATATGGGTATAAATTTGTGAAATTGTATCCATGGTGACGCCCACAATAATCAAAATACCAGTACCACCGAATATGAAATGAATACCGAATTTCGCATTCATTATATCCGGCAATATGCACACAAACGCCATATAAAGCGCGCCGACCGCCGTTAATCTGGTGAGAATATAATCCAAATAATCGGCTGTAGCCTGACCGGGACGCACTCCTGGAATAAATCCGCCTGCCTTTTTTAAATTATCCGCAGTTTCCGTTGGATTAAAAACAATGGCAGTGTAGAAAAACGAGAAAAATATTATCAGCAATATCAATATGAAAGAAAACAACGCTCCCCCCCTGCTAAAAAAGGAGATAAACGATCTAATTATCTCATTATCAGAGTTGGACACCAAATTTGCCAGCATCAATGGCATCGACAACAAAGAATAGGCAAAAATTGGCGGAATAACTCCAGATGAGTTGATTTTTAGGGGCAAATGATTCCCCTCCATGCTGCTTCCCTTGGCGATCATAGCCTGTCTTTGTGGATAACTAATGGAAACGCGTCGCTGTGCTCGCTCCATATATACAACAAAAACTATTACTCCAAGCGCCACAGCAAATATGATAACCACCGAAAAAACAGAAAGAGCCCCTGCCCTACCCAATTCAAAAATATTGGCAATGCTCGCGGGCATATTCGCCACTATACCTGAAAAAATCAATAACGAAGAACCATTGCCTATTCCCCGAGAAGTTATCTGCTCCCCCAGCCACACCAAAAACAATGTCCCGCAAATCAGCGATGGAATCGCAATCACCGGAAATAATTTTCCGATAACTACTGGATTACCCTGAGAGTTCATCAAAAAGATACTGATTCCATAGGCCTGAAACCCAGCGATGAAGATGGTTAGATATTTCGTGTACTGATGAATCTTTCTCCGACCGCTCTCGCCTTCTTTTTTCAGGGCCTCCAAGGTAGGAGAAGCCATCGTAAATAGCTGTATAATAATGCTGGAAGATATATATGGCATTAAATTCAGAGCAAAAATAGTCATACGACTCAGCGCTCCTCCGGAAAACAGGTTGAACGTACCTAAAATACCGCTACCGCTTAGATGCCTATTGGCTAAATCAGCAATTGCCACCGGATCCAATCCAGGAAGCGGAACATATGTGCCTATTCTATAAACAAAAAGAGCAAGGATCGCAAAAAGCAATCTCTTTTTTAAATCCGAAGCCTTTGAAAAAGTATCCAGATTAAAACCCTGCTCAAAAATAGTATTCGCCATATAAAAAATACCTAAATTATCTGAACCTTTCCACCGGCAGCTTCAACACCTTTAACTGCCGCGCCGGAAGCATATCCTACGGAAATCTGCAGCGCCACCTTCAACTCACCTTTCGCCAGAAGACGAACTTTCAGAGCAGAATCTCGCACCACACCGGCCGCTTTTAACACATCGATACCCACTTCTTGATTTGCCGAAAGAATTTTTGCATCACAAAGCCTCTGCAAATCTCTGAGATTTACGCAGGAAAGGTCGTTTTTATTGTGCGGAGATACAAACCCTCTTTTGGGCAATCTTCTATAAATCGGCATCTGACCGCCTTCGAACCATCTGAAGGTTCCGCGCCCAGAGCGAGCTTTTCCACCCTTGTGTCCATAGGAACAAGTCTTACCACAACCAGATCCTATGCCTCTACCAAGAGCTTTTTTATCTATTCCATTGCGAGACTTCAGCGCACCCAATCCAAAATCAGCCATTTGATTCCTCGACTCTTACTAAATGGGAAACTTTTCTTATGAGGCCTCTTATGCAGCCGTT
Organism: Holosporaceae bacterium; assembly: GCA_031258475.1. Lineage (GTDB taxonomy): Bacteria > Pseudomonadota > Alphaproteobacteria > UBA3830 > UBA3830 > JAIRMQ01. The sequence goes on along the minus strand of JAIRMS010000032.1, from coordinate 15,118 downwards.
GTCTTCCACCTGGACTTTTTTACCTATTCTACCCAAACCAAGAGCTCTCAGACTCAGAAGCAAAGACTTCTCGCGTCCTGCCTTGCTTTTTGTTTGGGTAACGAACAAGCTATTCTGCTTTGTTGTTTTCGCCATAATTTCTCCTACCTATTGAAGCGCGACGAGAACTAATCTCTCCCACTTTCTTTCCCCGTTTGCTGGCAACATACTTCGGCGACACCGTCGACCGCAATGCTTCGAAGGTCGCCCTTACCATATTGTGAGGATTTGCTGAGCCTATACATTTGCTAACAACATCCTGAATTCCCAGGGCCTCAAAAACTGATCGCATGGCGCCGCCGGCAATAATTCCGGTACCTGAAACCGCAGAACGCAAAACCACTTTCCCAGCTCCAAATCTGCCGAAAGAATCATGATGAAGTGTCCTGCCTTCACGCATAGGAATTTTTATCATAAATCTCTTGGCTCTTTCTGATGCTTTTTTAACCGCATCTGCCACTTCTCTGGCTTTTCCGCCAGCATACCCTACCCTGCCCTTGCCATCACCTACTATGACCAAAGCAGAAAAAGAAAACCTTTTCCCACCTTTCACGACCTTCGCAACGCGATTTATGGCAACTAGTTTCTCAACGTACGCTACTTCTTCACGACTCATTAAACATATTCCCTAAAATAACAATCCACCACTGCGAGCACCGTCGGCCAAAACTTTCACCCTACCGTGATAATTACAACCTCCGCGATCGAAAACAACCTCTTTCACTCCGATTTCTTTCGCTCTGGCCGCAATCATTTCTCCAACCTTGGCGGCAATTTCGCAATCCGAAATTTTTCCACTTTCCTTAAAACTTTTATCCAACGTGGATGCGGAACACAACGTCCTACCACAGGAATCATCGATTATCTGCACATAAATATGGCGTTCCGACCTAAAAAGCGAAAGCCTCGGTTTCCCCGAAGATTTGCTTCGAATTTTATATCGAACCCTCTCCGCCCTTCGCTTGAAATTTTTACCAAATCTAGCCATGGCTACTTCTTCTTTCCTTCCTTGCGATACACATACTGCCCCTCGATGATGACTCCCTTACCTTTGTATGGCTCCGGAGATCTAAATTTCTGCATTTTTTTCACAATCTCGCCAACGCGCTGACTGTCAGAACCCGAAACAACTATTGCCGTTGGAGCCTCGCAGACAATCTTTACGTCGCCCGGTATCTCGAAAACAATGTCATGGCTATATCCGAGCTGCATAACCAAATTTTTCCCTTGAACACTTGCTTTGTATCCTACCCCCACCAAATTAACTTTCTTTGTGAAAGGTACAGACAATCCGCCAATCGCCTTGGAAACGATCGCTCGACATGTGCCCCACATGGCCCGGGATTTCTTGCTATCATCGCGAGGTTTAAATACAACTTTTTTTCCCTCTACGATTTCGGTCTCCACGCCTTCATGGACTCTAAATTTAAACTCCCCGTTCTTCCCTTTTCCGGTTAACATTCCGTCATTCAGAGCCACGTCAACTCCGGCGGGAATTTCTATGGGATGCTTTCCAACTCTTGACATTTCTAAAACACCTTACACAAAATTTCGCCGCCGACATTACTTTCTTTGGCTTCCGCGTCCGACATAATTCCTCTGGAAGTTGAAAGCACATAAATCCCGAACCCATTATACACCGGGTTTATCTTTTTCAATTTCGAGTATACTCTACAACTAGGCTTTGAGACCCTATTGAGCATATTTATTACGGGCTTCCCTTCATAATAGCGCAGATCCACCCTCAGAAATTTACGATCGCCAATAAGGACTTCTTTAAAACCGTTTATATATCCTTCTTTTTCCAAAACTCGCAGAATGCCAGTCTTTATCTTGGACGATGGAACATCAACCGCCTCAAAATAGCGCCGACAAGCGTTTTTAATTCTTGCAAGCATATCTGAAATAGGATCCGTCATCATCTTCGCTACACTCCTTTACCAACTCGCCTTGCGAACGCCAGGGATCAATCCCTCGGCCGCCATTTCTCTCAGCATGATACGCGAAATATTGAATTTTCTATAAACGCCACGGGCACGACCAGTAATCGCACAACGATTGCGAATCCTGGTAGCGGAAGAAGTTCTAGGCATCTCCGCCAATTTCAGCTGGGCAGCAAAACGCTCTTCCATGGATAGATCTCTGTCGCTAACGATCGCTTTCAGCTGGGCACGCTTCGCTTTTTTGGAAGCCACCACTTTGCGAATTCTTTTCGCTGATTCGATGCTACTCAAACGAGCCATAATTCAACATCCTCCCCTATGAAACAAATGGAAAATTAAACGCTTTTAACAGCGCAGCCGCGTGAACATCGTTATCAACATTTGTAACGACGACCACGTTCAAACCGTGAATATTTTCCACATTACTAACCGCAACCTCTGGGAAGATTATCTGTTCCTTGATTCCCAGAGAATAGTTGCCTTTTCCATCGAATGATTTTTTGGACAATCCGCGGAAATCCCTTACTCTCGGAAGAGCAATGTTAATCAAACGATCGAGGAACTCATACATCCGATCCCGACGAAGAGTAACCATCGCGCCAACTTTCTGCCCCTGACGCAGCTTGAATCCTGCAATGGACTTACGAGCCGCCGTGGCGACCGCCTTTTGTCCCGCGATCATCGTCAGCTCTTCGACCGCTTGCTTTATGTATTTACTGTCAGAAGTCCCCTCCCCTACTCCCATATTGAGAACGACCTTCTTCAATCTCGGAACCTCAAAATCATTGGAAAGGCCCAATTCCGACCTTAGCTGCGGAACCACTTTCTCAAAATAATAATCTCTCAAACGAGTCATAATCTTTCTCACGCCTAGCTTATCACAGAACCAGTACGCTTCGAAACGCGCACTTTCTTACCATCAACCACTTTCATCCCGACTCGAGTCGGCTTTTCATCCGTGGAATCAATCAACATCACATTGGAAGCATGTATGGATTTTTCCATTTTAACAAGCCCTCCAGGATTATTCATAGAAGGTTTTTTGTGTCTGGTGCAAACATTAACACCTTTAACCACTACTCTTCTCTCATCCCTCAAAACTGCCAGGATTTCCCCTTTTGTTCCCCTATCTTTTCCGGTGATTACCTGAACCGTATCGCCTTTTTTTACGCGCCATTTATCCATTATAGAACCTCCGGAGCCAGCGACACTATTTTCATCATATTTACGGCACGCAGTTCTCGCGTAACTGGACCAAAAACACGTGTTCCTATGGGTTCGCCCTGCTTATTTAGTAGAACAGCGGCATTTCTGTCAAATCTTATGACGCTGCCGTCTTTGCGAAATATGGGAGCCGCGGTTCTAACGACCACAGCCTGAACCACTTCTCCCGCTTTCACTTTTCCTCGTGGAACTGCTTCCTTTACCGATGCTACAATGATATCGCCCACCCGGGCGTATCTGCGTCCGGCACCACCCAACACCTTGATACACATCAGCTCTTTCGCGCCGGAATTATCAGCCACAGTCAATCTGGTTTGCATTTGTATCATAGCTAAATACCCCTGCCAGAATTCTTAATTACCACCCAATGTTTCGTTTTAGATATTGGAATCGTCTCTCCGATGACAACATTGTCTCCGATGGCGCATTCGTTCTTCTCATCGTGGGCATGATATTTCTTCGCGATATTTACGTATTTTTTATACTTTGGATGCTTTACGCGTCTGGTCACCAACACGGCCACCGTTTTGTCGCGAGAATTGCTTGCAACGACTCCTTCCAGAACAAACCTAGACATTTTTCATCTCTCCATTTTCGAGCGATTTTACACACTTCGCAATACTTTTGCGAGTGTTTTTTATGATGTGCGCAGAAACACTTTCTCCAAGAACCATGCGAAAACGAATTCTCATAAGTTCCATTTTTGCGGCTTCTAACTCGGCCATGGAAGATTTTTCCTTATTCTTTTTAGCCATGACTAGGCGCCTCTCACAATTATTTTGGTTGAAATCGGCAATTTTGCCGCCGCCAACGCCAGAGATTCTTTTGCCAGCGACTCATCGACTCCATCCATTTCAAACAAAATGGTGCCCGGATACACTCTGCAAGCCCAGTATTCCACGCCACCTTTGCCGCTGCCCATTCTCACCTCGGCCGGCTTTTGGGTGACAGGGATATCTGGATAAACCCGAATCCAAACTTTGCCCACGCGCTTCATGCATCGAGTGATCGTACGCCTTGCGGCCTCAATCTGCGCCGCCGTAACGCGCGCCGGCTCCATGGCTTTCAGACCGTAAGAACCAAAACTCAACCGATATCCGCTGGAAGCAACTCCATGTATCTTTCCCTTGAAATATTTCCTAAATTTCATCTTAGCTGGAGATAACATGTTCTATTCCCTTTCCTGCCTATCGCCCGTACGTTTCGGTAAAAAAATAGGCCTTGTATTGTACGTTTCGCCTTTATAAATCCACACTTTCACGCCAATGGTGCCATAGGTCGTATTCGCCACGGCAATGCAATAATCGACGTCAGCCCTCAATGTATGCAGAGGTACCTGCCCTTCCCTATACCATTCCATTCTAGCGATTTCCGCTCCACCCAGTCGACCGGAACAATTTACCCGGATACCGAGTCCGCCGGCCCTTAAGGTGGATTGCATTGCTCTTTTTACTGCTCTGCGGAACCCTACCCTTTTTTCAATCTGAGAAGCAATCGAATCCGCAACTAACCGAGCATCGATCTCCGGCTTACGAACTTCAACAATGTTCAAAGCCACGTCTGATCCAACCAAAGCCACCAAATCCGAACGCAGTTTTTCGATGCCTCCGCCTTTTTTGCCGATCACAACTCCGGGTCTGGCGCTGTGCATTGTCACCACGACTTTTTTTGCAAGCCTTTCCAAAGTTATCCTCGAAATCCCAGCTTGCTCCAATCTTTTGTTTAGAAACTTTCTCAATTCGAAATCCTGCTGCAGCAAAGCCGCATAACTATTCTTGGAATACCAACTGGAATTCCAATTACGAATTATACCTAAACGAAGAGAGTTTGGATTTACTTTTTGTCCCATATCATCCCTCGGCTTCACATAAAACAACCGTCAAACGGCTAAACTTTTTACGAATTGGAGCCCCGCTTCCTTTTGCGCGGGCCATAAATCTTCTGAGCACAACCGATTTTCCAACATAGGCCTCTCTAACGGTCAGCAAATCTATGTTGAGACTATAGTTGGTCTCCGCATTGGCCACCGCGGAAAGAAGAGTCTTTCTGATATCCCGGGCCACAGCCTTTTTGCAGAATTTCAAAACATCCAACGCTTTACTCACTGCCATTCCTCTGATCAACCCGGCCACAAGATTAACTTTTCTGGGCGACGCTAAAACCATCCTATCTCTGGCGATGACGTCAATGGACAGGGGTTCTATGTGTGATTTTTTGGCCATCGCAATTACCTCTTTTCCGCTTTTCTGTCGCCGGAATGCCCGACAAATGTTCTCGTCGGAGCAAATTCTCCCAACTTGTGTCCAACCATTTCCTCAGTAACCAACACCGGAATGAACTTCCGACCGTTATGCACCGAAAACGTAACTCCAACAAAATCCGGAATTAATGTGGAACGCCTGGACCAGGTCTTTATCGGATCATGACGCCCAGACTCCAGTAGAGCCTTTACTTTCTTTATCAAATATCCGTCCACAAACGGACCTTTCCATACTGAACGAGCCACTGCTACACCTACTTCTTTCTACGTGTCAAAATAAATTTATCGGACGGCTTGGCCTTCCTTCTCGTTTTATATCCCTTGGTCGGTTTCCCCCAAGGAGTTACCGGATGTCTACCGCTCTTGGTCTTGCCTTCTCCACCGCCGTGAGGGTGATCTATTGGATTCATGGCGGACCCTCTGTTCACAGGTCTTCTTCCCATCCAACGACTACGTCCGGCTTTGCCCAGGTTTACGTTTTTCTGATCCGGATTAGAGACTGCTCCCACAGTAGCACGACATTCCCCATTTATCAACCTGACTTCTCCAGAAGATAACTTGACTATAACTTTTCCGGAATCCCGTCCAACAATCTGGCCGTAGGTTCCGGCCGATCTAGCAAACTGCGCACCCTTTCCTATGCGAAATTCAATATTGTGCACAATTGTACCCACGGGAATATTGGCCATCTTCATGCAGTTTCCGACCTTGATATCTGCTTTATCGGAAGAAACTACCTTATCTCCGACAGATAATTTTTGCGGAGCTGTAATATACGAAAATTCCCCATCCGTATATTTGATCAAAGCGATGAAAGCAGTTCTGTTCGGATCATACTCTATACGCTCAACAACCCCATCCACATCCACTTTATTTCTGACAAAATCAACGAATCTATATAACTTTTTATGACCGCCGCCTCTGTGCCACGACGTTGTATGACCGTGCACATTACGACCGCCGGTGGCGGACTTACCAAAAACCAACCCCTTATAAGGCTTCCCTTTCCATAGGGAAGAGCGATCCACCAGAACCAATCCTCTGGTGCCAGGTGTTACAGGTTTATACGCTTTTAAAGCCATCAGATTCCACCCTCAAAATTAATAACGCCTTCAGAGAGACGCACAACCGCATGTTTTCTGCAGGCAGTACTTCCTTTTTTCCCTCGAAAAACGCGCTTCTTTCCTTTTCTATTCAACAAATTAACCTTAGCAACTTTCACACTGAATATTTTTTCCACAGCCTTTTTAATATCCAATTTAGTTGCGGTAGGAGCGACTTTGAAAACGTGAACTCCTTCCTTGTTCGAATTCATCGTTTTTTCCGTCATAACCGGAACAATCAGACAATCATATTCTTGCATCATGGCTTGTTATCCTAATAAACGCTCTTGAATACTGGCTACGGCGCTTTTTGTTAAAACTATCTTCTCATGCCTCAGCCCATCGTAGATATTTAAGCCAACAACCGGCAACACATCTATTTTATATAGATTTGAACAGGCATTTCTGAAATTTTCACAATCCGTTCCTGCATCAACGAACAAAGCCGAGCTCAAATTTAATTTATTCAGAGACTCTAGCAAACTTTTCGTTTTTCCATCTTTAATATTCAAATCTTCGCAAACTATTATGTTATTTTCCTTCAGTTTTATGGAAAGCAACGATTTCAACGCCAGCTGTCTTACTTTTTTGTTGATTTTGAATTCATGCGAACGCGGAGTCGGTCCGAAAACTATACCGCCGCCAATAAATATGTTGGCCGTCTTAGCGCCATGGCGCGCGTTTCCTGTACCTTTTTGCCTGTACAACTTTTTGGTCGTACGGCTAACGTCGCTGCGCCCTTTGACCGAGTGCGTCCCCGCCTGTCTTTTAGCCAGCTGCCATCTTACCACGTCCGCCAGACACTCTTTCCTCGGTTCTATGCCAAACACAGCGTCGCTTAACTCAATATTCCCGCCGGCACTGCCGTCTAACTTTATTACTTCTAGTTTCATTGCTGTTGAGTCCTTTTCACTGCATCTCTCACAAGAACATAACTACCCTCGGAACCGGGAACTCCGCCATGAATTAATAGCAAATCTCCATCCACACCGTAGATTTTCATATTTTGCAGAGTCACTTTCTCATTTCCAAGATGTCCGGCCATCTTTTTTCCTTTAAAAACTTTCCCGGGATCTTCTCTATTTCCAGTTGAACCATGGCTTCTATGGGACACCGAAACACCATGAGATGCCCTCAAACCACCAAAATTATGCCTCTTAATTCCACCAGCAAATCCTTTACCGATGGAAGTTCCGGTAACGTCGACAAACTGCCCGCTTTGGAAAAAATCAGCTCCGTACACTTCTCCTGCTGCAGGAGCCTCAGCCAAGGAAACCCGAAATTCCTTCAAAATTTTGTAAAACTTCCCGCCAAAGGCTTTGAAATATCCCTGCATAGGTTTCGTCAATTTTTTCTCTTCGGCCTCTACGGTTCCAACAACAACGGCTTCATATCCGTGCTTTTCCATTGTTTTATGAAACAGCACCTGATGTGGCTCCACCTTCAAAACCGTTATGGCATACTGACGACCGTCATTCGCAAGGATGCGCGTCATGCCCAACTTTTTTCCCAATATTCCTGAACGCATAGTCTTTTAACCTAAAATCTTTATTTCTACATCGACTCCGGCGGCCAGCTCTAACTTCATCAGAGCGTCCACGGTCTGCGGAAGGCAATCTAAAATATCCAGCAATCTTTTATGAGTCTGTAGTTCAAACTGCTCCCGAGACTTTTTATCTATATGAGGCGAACGCAAAACCGTGAAGCGTTCGATCTTATTCGGCAAGGGTACAGGCCCGCGAACACGAGCACCCGTTCTCTTAGCGGTCATTACGATTTCACTCGCCGAGAAATCGAGTATTCTGTGATCATACGCCCTAAGACATATGCGGATGCTCTGCGCGCTCATTATCTCTCTCCTAGAACTAAGCTATTATTTTAGTCACAACGCCAGCACCCACGGTGCGCCCACCCTCGCGGATAGCGAACCTCAGACCTTCGTCCATGGCGATAGGAGAAATCAGCTCAACGCTCAATCTTGCGTTATCACCAGGCATAACCATTTCAACGCCACTTTGCAACGAAACATCGCCCGTCACATCGGTGGTTCTAAAATAAAACTGAGGTCTGTAACCGTTGAAGAATGGAGTGTGTCTGCCGCCTTCATCTTTATTCAAAACATAGGCCTCGCATTCAAATTTTGTGTGAGGAGTGATGGATCCAGGCGCAGCCAAAACCTGGCCACGTTCTACATCTTCTCTCTTGGTACCGCGGAGCAAACAACCCAGGTTATCGCCGGCCTCTCCCTGATCCAAAAGTTTGCGGAACATTTCCACACCGGTCACGACCGTTTTTTGAGTCGGACGAATACCGACGATTTCAATTTCGTCGCCCGGTTTCACAATGCCGCGTTCTACGCGACCTGTAACGACCGTACCACGACCAGAAATCGAGAACACATCCTCAATAGGCATCAGGAACGGCTTATCCTTCGGGCGCTCCGGCTGAGGAATGTACCTGTCGATCGCCTCCATCAGCTCCTGGACTTTAGCTTTTCCGAGTTCGTCACTTTTCCCTTCCAACGCGCAAAGAGCACTTCCCTTAATTATAGGAATCTCATCCGCAGGAAAATCATACTTCGCCAGCGTATCCTTGACTTCCATTTCGACAAGTTCCAACATGTCAGGATCGTCGACCATGTCGACTTTGTTGATAAAGACCACCAAAGCAGGGACGCCGACCTGGCGGGCCAACAATATATGCTCTTTTGTTTGGGGCATAACGCTGTCAGTACCGGAGACGACCAAAATAGCGCCATCCATCTGAGCAGCACCCGTAATCATATTTTTGACGTAGTCGGCATGGCCCGGACAATCCACGTGGGCATAGTGCCGCGCGTCCGTCTGATATTCGACGTGTGTCGTAGAAATGGTTATACCGCGAGCCTTTTCCTCCGGAGCGTTATCGATTTGATCGTACGCCGTGAAACTTGCTCCACCCTTTTCCGCCAACACCTTCGTAATAGCCGCTGTCAGCGTTGTTTTTCCATGATCCACGTGGCCTATGGTACCAATATTGCAGTGAGGTTTAGACCTCTCAAACTTTGCCTTACTCATTTTCTTTCTCCTAGCTAATCACCTTTTACCAAACCCTTATGCTCAGCGATAACTTTGTCTGCAACGTGAGACGGAACTGTGTCGTAACGCGCAAACTGCATTGTATACTGAGCTCTTCCCTGGCTCATAGAGCGCAATGTGTTAACATAACCAAACATTTCTGCCAAAGGAACTTCGGCCGATATAACACGAGCGTTCGCTCTCTGATCCATCCCTACTACTTGACCACGACGACTATTAAGATCTCCTATAATATCTCCCATATAGTCTTCTGGAGTAACAACTTCAACCGTCATAACCGGTTCTAATATTTTAGCTCCGCATTTCGTCATAGCTTCTCGGAAAGCCCCGCGTGCTGCTATTTCAAATGCCAGGACACTCGAATCCACGTCGTGGAAAGCGCCATCGATAAGCGAACACTTCACACCAACGATCGGAAAACCAATAATGCATCCGGACTCAGCGATGTTCTTCAAACCTTTTTCAACGCCCGGAATATATTCCTTCGGAACAGAGCCGCCAAAGATCTTGCTTTCAAACACAAGTCCAGCAGAAAAATCACCCGGCTCGAATTTTAATACAACTTTAGCAAATTGACCAGCCCCCCCTGACTGTTTTTTATGCACATAATCGATTTCAGCCGGTTTTGAGATAGTTTCACGGTAGGCGACCTGTGGAGCGCCAACGTTTGCTTCGACTTTAAATTCTCTCTTCATGCGATCAACGATAATTTCGAGATGTAACTCGCCCATTCCCTTGATGATCGTTTGTCCTGTCTCGATATTCGAACTAACCCGGAAAGAAGGATCTTCCGCCGCCAGACGCGATAACGCGGTCCCCATCTTTTCCTGATCTGCTTTGGACTTCGGCTCTACAGCAACTTCTATAACCGGATCCGGAAACTCCATCTTTTCTAGCAAAACCGGACTATTGGTCGCACACAGCGTATCCCCAGTAGTTGTTGATTTCAAACCGCAAACGGCGATAATATCTCCAGCGTACGCTTCCTTAATATCCTCTCTATTGTTGGCATGCATTAACAATAAACGACCGATTCTCTCTCGGTCGTCTTTTGTGGAATTCATTGCATAGCTACCGGATTCCAAACATCCGGAATATATTCTGACAAAAGTTAAAGAGCCGACAAAAGGATCAGTCATAACCTTAAATGCCAACGCCGACAACGGCTCTTCGTCTTTTGGCTCTCGAATAATTTCTCTATCGCTGTTAACGTCGATGCCCTTTATGGATCCAATATCCAAAGGAGAAGGAAGAAAATCAACAACCCCATTCAATAGAGTTTGCACCCCTTTATTTTTGAAAGCGCTTCCACAAAGAACCGGAACGAATGCGCCGCATATTGTTCCTTTTCTTATACACGACTTTAATTCGTCGACAGTTGGCTGTTTTCCATCCAGGTACGCTTCCATAATAGCGTCATCCTGCTCGACCGCCATTTCGACGAGTCTGCGACGATATTCTTCGGCCTTGTCTTTCAAATTCAACGGAATATCCACAACCGTATATTCGGCTCCCATCGTCTCGTCCTTCCAGTGATAAGCCTTCATCTTCAGAAGATCCACAATGCCGATAAAATCGCTCTCTATCCCATCCGGAAGCTGCGTCACCATCGGACGAGCTCCAAGGCGATCGCTTATCATATCCACACAACGATAAAAATTTGCGCCGGTTCTATCCATTTTATTTACGAAACAAATTCTCGGAACATGATATTTATCGGCCTGCCGCCAAACCGTCTCGGATTGCGGCTCCACGCCGGCAACCCCGTCGAACACGGCAACCGCTCCGTCCAAAACTCTCAGGGAACGTTCCACTTCAATTGTAAAATCAACATGCCCCGGAGTATCTATGATATTAATACGATGATTTTCCCAGTAACAGGTGGTGGCAGCCGAGGTTATGGTGATTCCCCTTTCCTGCTCCTGTGCCATCCAATCCATGGTGGCAGCGCCGTCGTGAACTTCGCCTATTTTGTGGGAACGACCGGTGTAAAACAGAATTCTTTCGGTGGTGGTGGTTTTTCCGGCATCGATGTGGGCCATGATGCCGATATTTCTATAGAAGGCTATTCCGGTCTTTCTTGCCATGATTAGTTACCACCTATAGTGAGCAAAAGCTTTATTCGCCTCTGCCATCTTATGGGTATCCTCGCGTTTCTTGATGGCCCCCCCTCTATTATTATAGGCGTCAAGAAGCTCTCCAGCCAATTTTAATACCATTGTTTTTTCAGAACGTTTGCGAGCATTTATGAGTATCCATCTTATGGCAAGAGCCTGGGCTCGTTCAAAGCGAACTTCCACCGGCACCTGATACGTAGCACCGCCGACTCTGCGAGATTTCAGCTCCACCGTCGGCCTAACGTTGGCCAGAGCGTCCTCAAAAATCTCCAATCCCTGCTTGCTGGACTTTTTATGTATAAAATCGAAAGCCTCGTGCAATATTTTCTCGGCAACAGACTTTTTTCCGCCCTGCATTGTTGCATTAATGAACTTTGCAACAATCAGGCTCCCAAATTTAGGATCCGGCAATATTTCTCTTTTTTCTGCAGCCCTTCTACGCCCCATGATTCATCCTCATTCTATTTTGGTTTCTTAACACCGTACTTGGAACGACCCCGACGTCTATCCTTAACACCCTGTGTATCCAACGCGCCACGAATAATATGATACCGAACACCAGGAAGGTCCTTAACGCGCCCCCCTCTGATCATTACGACCGAGTGCTCCTGCAGGTTATGGCCTTCGCCCGGAATATAACAGGTCACTTCAAACCCACTGGTCAGACGTACGCGCGCAATCTTTCTGAGTGCCGAGTTCGGTTTTTTCGGCGTGGTGGTTGTTACACGAGTGCAAACTCCCCTTCTTTGCGGACAGGACAAAAGCGCAGGAACCTTATTCCTCTTCGCCACATTCTTCCTAGGACTCCTAACTAACTGATTTATAGTCGGCATAACGCCCCTTTCACATCCAAATTTTATTACCACGAGAGCCGTATACTAATGGTTATTAAAACGACTGTCAATCCTTTATTTTCATCAAATCGCACGTTTGTGGAGTCTCATAGCGCAGAAATGCAGCGATCTACTCAGAGCACTCCCGTCCTAGCGGGTTTGCCCAATCTCGATCAAACCCTATTTCACCGTCCAGCACAGCGTTCCGTCAGACCCTCAGCAGGGTCTCTCAAGTTACATTTCTTTCTACGCCAACTGACCGACAGTCCATGAGCCAAGCAGTCGTGTCAATCAACAACACGAGACCCTACCTACTTGCAAGCCCTCTCGCGCCAGTAGCCCAGATCGCAAAGTCAGCGCGGATCATGCGCCGGTCACCCCAAGCGCACAATCCGGGTAGCAAACCTAGGCCGTCTCGGCCATCTCGGCCGCCGCAGCCACCATTCGCTGCAATTTGGCGTTCTGAATCCTTAGTTGGGCAAGCTCCTCATTCAAAGCTTTCATTTTCGAAGCATGTTCTGTTCCCATCTGGTCCATCATAGCACCAGCCTCCCGCCGTGTGGTCTCAAGCGTCAGCCTAACTGTGTCCAATTCGGACTGCAGCGCCGCCTTAGTGTGTTCCAGCTCCTGGAGCGCTTCGCCTACGTTCTCTTGCGATTTCTTCATCCCAGCCACGCTCATCTCGGCATCTTGCAGCAGTGTCCTCACTCCACTCAATGCGAAGCGATGCTCTTCCTCCATTTTCGCGATTTCGGCTTCATGTTCCGCACGCAACGCTTCTAACCGCGCTTCATACTCCGCTTCTCTCCCCGAGTCCAGTGTTCCGAGTTTCAGCATTAAATCGCCGCGGAAGTCGGCAAACTTGGAATCAAAAAGCGTCAGAAACTCGCTAACGCCTGTGGCCGCAGTTCCAGCAGATTGCGCGCTTTGCGCGGCCACGGCGGCTTCGAGTTCCTTTCGTATTTGATCGTGCTCAGCTAGCAGTGTATTGTGTTCGTCTCTAAGCGCTCGAAAATCCTGAGCTTCCTGAGTCGCCGTTATCAGAGCCTCTCTAGCGGCGGCGAATTCCTTCTGCAATTCTGCGTACTTAGTTAGCTGTGCCTGGCGTTCCTCTTCTAAAGCGGCCTTTTCTTCCTTAAGTGTATCTTTCGCTTTCTTTGCTTTTTCTAATGCATCATTCAAAGACGATACATCTCTAGTCAACTGGTCTTTTACCGCGTCCGCCTCGGATTCCGCAGCAGCCAGCGCTAATTGGTCCTTAAGTCGAGCGATCTCAGCTTCGGAAGCCTCGGCGCGGGCGACGTAGCCCCTGAGTTTCTCTTCCGCTTCCCTCAAGTCTCTTTTGAGAGCAGCGGCCCCCTGGGATAAACCTTCTTTTTCGCGCCTCAGCTCGGTTATCCACGTCGCTAACCCACTCCCATCTCCGCCAAAATCCGCCGGCAGCCCCATGGTACCACCATAGTTTCGTTGCGCCCTAAGCACTGTCGTCAGTATGCTAAAATTCTTTTCTTCCTTAAACTTATCCATTTGGACTCCCGTGCTTGCTTGAATCCCAAGCAGGAGGGAGTCTCTGCCTACACCTGGGACAAAAAAGTCGTCATTAGACCACTGAGGGGTCATGTACTCGCAAATCCTATCACAAGCATGCTGTCCAACCACAGATCTGAGATCCGCCTTTGCTTTCGTTAGATCCGGATGTTCAAACAGCGGTACTTTCATACAAAACGTTTCTGTCCCAATAAACGCACAATTTAAAACCAGCGCTGTCATTTTTAAAAAATTTTTCTTCATAATCTTCCCTTTCATTTTATTAGTTAGACAACCAGATGCCCTCTGAATTGAAGTTTCACCGGACATCTTTGGGGAGAATCATACACAGAAATTTCAGCATGTCAACATGATTTTAAAAGAAATTATCCTAGGAGAAGACGCTTTTTCTGAGCCTTTTAATTATCGAAAAGATGGCTTGCTGGAGCTGAAAAACAACGTATTATTTCGATAGTTGAAATGAGGAATGGTATAACTCATAATCAAAACTACTTCGCGAAATCATTCACTATTAATCTGTATCACAGCAACAGAAGCACGCCCAGAAACTGCTCCAACACGAACGGGTCTTCATCGGATGACGCAATAAAGGCGAAGGATCCATTGCCTGCGTTGGCTGTGGCCCTTTCCCTGGTTCTAGCGGTGTCTCCTTTACCTCTGGTGGCTCTGGCGATCTTTCATTTACTCGCGCTGACGGTGTCTCTAGCGCCTGCCGCTTCTCTACTTCCTCTGGATTTTGCCCTGGCGATAGCTTTGCCCTTTTTAATACTTTCCATTTTAGGCTTAATCCACTTAGAGCGCGTGGAGAGCCTTTATTTTTTTCATCCCATTCCATGTAAATACAGTTAAAGTCGTCCATCAACGACTACCGTCTAAAGCCGGTAGTTTGGAATTCGCTTGCAAAGCAGATTAGAAGAGTGAACTCAGAATTCCGATATTCTAAAATCGTCTAATTTGTGATGAGTTTCCTGATT
>JAIRMS010000025.1 GCA_031258475.1 Holosporaceae bacterium | reverse complement strand
AATCAGGAAACTCATCACAAATTAGACGATTTTAGAATATCGGAATTCTGAGTTCACTCTTCTAATCTGCTTTGCAAGCGAATTCCAAACTACCGGCTTTAGACGGTAGTCGTTGATGGTTGTGTGTGGTTCTTTAAAGCGCAAAACCCAATCTGGTAAACTCATAATTCTCTCCCTAATTCTATCTCTATATGCCTACTAATTATGCCGCCTATTAAAATGTAACACAACTACTTTTTTATATCAAGAAACATCGAAAATTATCTGCTCTTTTCCATAGGCTGCATAAATTTATGCGGAGTTAGGGATTAATACAGTCAACTCGCTTTATATTTGCGGCCTTTTTAGACATTCAAAGCCTGAATATTCAGCGTTCTTGTGCGGCAAATGCCAAGCGAGTTGGCTATATATGAATCACGTTGGGAACGCGATTCTCATTTTCTGGATTGCCGCGTCGCTCTGCTCCTCGCAATGACGAGGAGCGCAGCGATGCGGAAAATCTAATGTATGATCAGGTGTTCGCTCTGAATTTTTTATCTATGATTTTAACCACGCAGCAATCCGACCACACATTCAGCGACGTTTCCACCATATCAATTACTGCGTAGAATGGAAGAATTATCCATAGAATATCAATTGGTACATCCATGCTAGTCAGCAGACTCATGCTCAGGAAAAAGCATCCCATTGGCACCCCGGCATTTCCAATGGCGGCGATGGTGGATATAAAAATCCACTGCAACAACGCAAGTAAATTGCTCTCGAGTCCGTTGTTTTGCATAATATAGATGACAGTTGTGAAGATGAATGCGGCGCATCCATTCATATTGATTGCAGTGCACAGCGGAAATGCAAATCTGCTGATTTCCCGTGATATTTTTAGGTTGTTTTCTGCTGTTTCCATTGTTATCGGCAACGTTCCAACGGATGATTTGGAGAAAAACGCCACTGACAACGCCGGAAACATGGACCTCAATGTGGCAAGTGGATTGATTTTGTGCCCCCACAGAAACATTGGCAATACCAAAATCCCCTGCACAACGTTGGACAATAATACCACTGCCAGATATCCTCCCAGCCCCTTCATGTTGGTCCCTTTTTTTAGCTGCATAATGGCAGTGGAGATAAATCCAAACAAAGCCAGCGGAAGCATCTTCACCACCCATCCAATGATGACCAAGAACATTCCCTGAATCATTTTGAAAAAATTATTCAATGATTGGGATTCTTTTATTGGCACACATCTAATGGCGATTCCAATGACAATGCTCATAAAAAGAGTGCCCATCACATTATGTTCCAAAAACGGAGACAATATGTTGGATGGAATAATGCCCAGCACGTAATCTGCATACTTTCCGCTCTGGATGGTGTCGATGGGATTCCCACTGATTGCCGAAGTAATATTCGACGGAGAAATCAGCAAATATAAAACACATGCCACAAAAGAGGCGACCACCGTTGTTCCTATGGTGTACAAAAGCGTATGTTTGCCAATTTGTTTCAATTGAACGTTGGCACTCTGCTGGGATATTGAAACAATCACCGAAACAGCGATTATTGGCAGACTCATGCATTTGAAAATTTTCATGAAGGCATTTGATATGAAATCGGCCGCCGGCTGCATGAGATTTCCATATCCGCATATGCATCCAAAAATGATAGCGAGAACGTACAGCATTTTATTGTGCTTCAGGAGTATTTTCATCAAAAAATCATTCAACAACATGGTTGCATTCTAGGAAAACTGGACGAGTGTATCCAGTATCGGTAGGATTATCAAGATGATAATTTCGTTCCGTGTCCGATAACGAATGTGTGGTTTTCATTGGATTTCTTTCGAAACGCGTTATTGTGCTATCAGGAGTAGAAGTGGAAGGAATGGATAAGATACGAGAAGTTATTGAAATTATCAGAGGATGAGTTTCGGCGTCTGAGCGGTGTAAAGCTCCCAATATTTGAGCATATGGCGAATATTTTCGTTTATGATTTCCGCAATTCTGTCAGACGTTTTTCTATTTATTACTGACCAAAGCCAAAAGAGTGCCATCTGAAGATACATCGATGAAGATGAATCCTTGTCTTCCTCGGGAATGTCTTTGATCGATAAAATCCTCTTCTGAAGATCACGGCTGTTGTGTAATTTTTTTCATTGATTAATGTTATGCGAAGTCTAATTATTTTTTCTAATTATGCCCTCCTCTTATTGACAAATGGAATTAAAGATATTATATGATAAATATATTTTTTGAGAGGAAGGAAATGAAGAAGGAAACAAAAGTCTGTTTATGTGTGGTGGCCACTTTATCATGTGGATTCAACAATGTGTCAGAAGGTATGCAGCCTGATGCCAATTACGCGGATAGGATTACCCTTAGAGTTGGAAATGGAGCGCATAATATAACAACGTTTGCAAATGGCTCATACGAGGAAAATAATGCCGAAGGTTGGGGAGGTTTTCCATCTCTTAATCAACCAAGTTTGGCCGCTTTGCTAGCGTTCGAGGAAACTGGATCGGCTGCCCTTGGTACGCTGGCTGGGTCGGGGCAAATCGTACTTGGGACTGCGGGCTTTGTTGGGTTTGCATTTACGGTGATTCCAGACACGGTACTAACTATTCGTAAATTAGCGCAGGGCGAACTCTATCGCTGGGAAGTGGCCGGTAGCATGCTTAAGTTTGCTTTTACGAACGTGATTTGGGGCTGCGCAAACATAGCACTGTCTGCGAAGAGGGAACTTTATGCGATTTGGAATGGTTTTATAGCCGGTTTCGGTGGGCTGAAAGCGCTTGGAAAAGCGCTGTAACCGCAATAAGGATTCGCATGCATTAGAGTCAGCTCAAAGCGCCACCGAATAAATAGAGGTGCACCGCTTTATAAACGCGAATTATGGATTAGATAGCTCGTACTTCAGTGCACTGATGTTTTTTAACAGGCTAGCTTACAACACGGAGACTGAAGTAATCGTTTGGAATTTTATACATGAATCACTTTGAAAGTGCACTGTCGGCATTTAGCTTGACCGTAGACGCGTAGCCGAGGGGGAATGGATTGCTTCGCACGCTTGCAATGACGAAGTGATAATATTATACCATTCCTCATTTCAACTTGTGAATATATTCGCTCATAACTCTTATTTACGCCGCGAGCGGCAGGGAATTCAACCCTTGGGGATTAAGATGTAACACAACTACTTTTTTATATCAAGAAACATCGAAAATTATCTGCTCTTTTCCATAGGCTGCATAAATTTATGCGGAGTTAGGGTCTAAAAATCCAAGTCCTGATAGTAGCTTGGAGGCGTGACGTTGCTGATTCTATCCTGCAATATATCCCGAAACGAAGGGCGAGATTTTATCCTAACATACCAATCTTTTACCTGTGGATAGTCGTCCCATTTTATGGAGCCGATATAATCTATGCACGAAATTTGCGCAGCCGCAGAGATATCTGCCAGAGAGAATTCATCACCTGCCAGCCAGTTTCTACAATCGATAAGCTGTGCTATGAAATCGAAGTATTTTTTTATTTCGCCATGTCCTTTTCTTATGCTTGAAGAATCCGGAGGTGAGCGTTCCATATATTTTTTCATTACTTTTTCGAAAACGATGTTTTTAGTAATCTCCGCAAAAAACATCCCGTTAAATAACGTGACGATTCTGCGAGACTCTGCCTTTTCCTTTTGGGTTGTTCCAAGAAGAGATTTGCTTCTGTAGGATTGCTCAAGATACTCGACAATCGCGTACCACCCTTCCAAAACAATGCCATCCAGATCAACCAGAGTAGGAAGATCAGAGAAAACGTGATATTCAGAAAATGTGTTTTTTCGATCCCAGGGAAAGTCGATAACCAGCTCGTGGTCAAGCGCTCTTTCTTTTAAATAAATCCTAACCAGCCGACTAAGAGCACACAACGGATAGTGATATAGTCTACGCATGGCCGAAAATTACTCGACGATCACATCGGTAACTTCGGAAACCAATTCCCCGTTATTTCGAATGAGCTGCTCTATTTTACTGCCTATCGCCGAGTTCTCTTTTAGAAATTGACGTGCCGCTTCTTTTCCCTGACCGAGTTTTTGCCCTTCGAAAGCGTACCAAGCTCCGGATTTTTCAATGATTCCAATTTTTACACCGATATCCAGTAATTCTCCGATCTTGGAAATTCCTTCTCCGTATATTATATCGAAATCCACGACTTTGAACGGAGGAGCAACCTTATTTTTTACGACTTTTACACGAACCTGATTGCCAATCGCCTCCTCTTTTTCTTTCAAAGTCCCGGTTCTGCGAATATCTAGTCTCACAGAGGCGTAAAATTTCAGCGCATTTCCGCCGGTGGTTGTTTCCGGATTACCAAAGAAAACTCCTATTTTCATTCTTATTTGATTGATGAAAATCATTATGCATTTTGACTTGGAAACAGTAGCCGTTAACTTGCGAAGAGCCTGGCTCATCAAACGCGCCTGCAGTCCCATGTGCGCATCGCCCATTTCGCCCTCTATCTCGGCCTTTGGTACCAGCGCGGCAACGCTATCGACAACCAATATGTCGATCGCTCCAGAACGAACCAAAGTATCCGCAATCTCAAGTGCCTGCTCACCGGTATCAGGTTGAGACAATATCAAAGAATCTACGTCAACCCCCAGCTTCCTCGCATAAATCGGATCCAGAGCGTGTTCTGCATCTATGTAGGCACATGATCCACCATTTTTTTGCGATTCAGCGACTGCGTGCAGAGCCAGCGATGTCTTTCCAGAACTTTCCGGACCAAAGATTTCGATAATCCGGCCCTTGGGGAATCCGCCGACTCCGAGAGCCATATCCAACCCTATTGAGCCGGTGGAAACTGCCTCGATATCTACGGCACTTCCGCGCTGTCCCAGTTTCATAACCGAACCTTTTCCAAACGCCTTCTCTATTTGAGACAATGCCGCTTCAAGTGCTTTTTCTTTATCCATCGGGCAGATCCTTTAAAATTAATTGATAATATCGTTTCAGTTTGTAGCTAGTCAAGAAGATAGGAAAAAGTTCAGGTAATATCTAAGATGATCTTCATATGAATTGAAATTTTCTCCACGGTGATATAGAGTATTTTTCATCAAAAACGGATTTTGTTATGACTCTTCCTATTATGCCCCAGGGGACTGCCGTCTGGTTGATTGAAAACACCGCTCTTACCTTTGAGCAAATCGGCAGGTTTTGCGGATTGCATGCTCTTGAGGTTCAGGCTCTTGCTGACGAGCAGGTTTCGGTTGGTATGATCGGTGTGGATCCGATTAAATTGGGACAGCTGACCCAGGAGGAAATTGATAGATGCTCCAGGGATCCAAATGCAGAATTGAATCTTGCCGCGCAAAAGTTTACGACGATATCGAAGAAAAAACACAAGAAAAAATACACTCCGCTGCTGAAGAGACAGGAGCGTCCCGACGCCATCGCCTGGTTAATAAAATTTTATCCCGGCATGTCGGACGCGAACATCTGCTCACTGCTTTCCAGCACGAAGGCCACCGTTCTTTCCATCCGAAATAAAACCCACGCAAGAATAAACGAACTGAAACCAAGGGACCCTGTTCTACTAGGATTTTGTTCGCAGATGGAGCTGGATTCGGCAATCGCCGCGGCTCAACCTCCTCAAAATGAAAAAGAGCTATAAAGGTCATGTTGTCGACGGAAGCCAGTGCGTTTTTTAATGGTATTTGCGACCTGTCTGCGATCGAAAAATCCGCGCTTTTGGCTTTTGGCAATGGTAACAGCGGCGAGTTGTTCATCGAGTACAGGGAAAAAGAATCCCTGAGGATAGAAAACGGCGTCGTTCAGGCTCCTAATTTTGTGTTCCAAAGGGGATTTGGGTTGCGCAGTTTCAAAGACGAAACCTCCCGCTATTCGTATTCCTCTTCTCTGGATGAAAAATCCGTGAAAAAAGCTCTGGAAATCGTGAAATCTCACGGGGGAGATCGCAGCGTGGAGGTCAGGAGCAGCGCGCACAGTCTGTATGAACATGGGCATTTCATAGACTCCGTGAAACTGGAAGATAAAATCAGATTTTTGCAAGAAACCGACGATTACGCCCGGAGAAAATCAGAAAATATCAGACAAATTGTGGTCAGTATCGACAGCTCGTGGCAGGTTGTCGCCATTCTAACCGATGAGGGGAAAAAATCGTTTGATATCCGCCCGCTGGTCCGTTTTTCCGTATACGTGGTTGTGGAAAAAGACGGAGTTTTCGAGAGCGGAATGTATGCAGGAGGCGGTCGCTTTGGATACGATTCGTTCCTCAGTGAAAAAACAGGAAAGCTGTACGTGGACGAGGCCCTGAGGCAGGCGGAAGTAAAGCTGGGGGCCATAAAAGCGCCGACGGGAGAAATGCCGGTCGTTCTTGGAAACGCCTGGACCGGTATTCTGCTGCATGAGGCCGTTGGCCATGGATTGGAGGGCGACGCAATCCGCAAAAAAACATCGTCGTTCCATAATCTGCTTGGCGAGACCATTGCCTCTCCGGCTATTACGGTGATCGACGACGGCGCCATTCCTGGTCGTCGCGGTTCTATCAACATGGACGACGAGGGAACGGATTCGCGGCGCACTACGCTGATCGAAAACGGAAAACTGGTTGGTTTTATGCAGGATCGCATGAACGCGCGCCTGATGAACTCCAGCGTCACAGGAAACGGCCGACGGGAAAGCTACGAGGTCGTTCCCATTCCAAGAATGACCAACACTTTTATGCTGGCCGGAGATTATCCCCGTGAAGAAATGATCTCCACGGTAAAAAAAGGGATCTTCGCCAAGTCTTTTTCGGATGGCCAGGTGGACGTGGCATCGGGTAAATTTGTTTTTTCCGCATCCGAGGCGTATCTCATAGAAAATGGTAAAGTCACCACTCCAGTTAAAGGAGCCATGTTGATCGGCGACGGTCCGAGTATTCTGAAAAAAATCTCGATGATTGGAAATGATTTTTCGTTGGACGAAGGGGTCGGAACCTGCGGCAAGGACGGACAGTCTGTTCCCGTTGGAGTTGGCGAGCCAAGCGTTCTGATAGATAAAATTACGGTCGGTGGAGCAAGTTTGTGAGGAATCGATATGCTTTGCGATAGATTAATAAAAAAGCTTGTGGAAGAAAAAAATATGATCGATCCATTTGTGGACCGATTAACACAAAAGGCGATCATCTCCTATGGAGTCTCGTCCTACGGATACGACGCCCGCGTTGCCGATGAATTTAAGATTTTCACCAACGTGGACAACGCCATAATAGATCCTAAAAATTTTTCCGGAAAAAGCTTTGTGGATAGAAAAACAGACTGCTGCATTATTCCGCCCAACAGTTTTGCGTTGGCCCGTACGGTAGAGTATTTCAGAGTTCCAAAGGATGTTTTTGTGCTGTGCGTCGGAAAATCCACCTATGCTCGCTGCGGAATTATTGTGAATGTAACTCCACTGGAACCGGAATGGGAAGGACACGTGACTCTGGAATTTTCAAACACCACCCAGTTACCGGCAAAAATTTATGCGAACGAAGGAGCGTGTCAATTTCTCTTCTTCCAAATAAATGAAATTTGCGACGTGTCGTACAAGGACAGGGGCGGAAAATATATGGGACAGCGCGGAGTTACTCTTCCAAGGATATCGGAGTAGCATGATGTTTTTGTTATTTGCAATCCTGACTTTCTTCCTTCTAATAAAACTGAACGAAGTTCTCGGCATACGCTCGGGATTCCATATACAAAAAGAAAATCTGCGCGATTTTACCAGCGAAGAAACGGCACAGGAGACAGCAATCTCTGAAATAGATAAAAAAATCTTGCAGATAAAAAAGCTTTATCCAGCCTTCGACGCCGATGATTTTCTGAGCAAATCTAAAAAGGCCTTCGAAATGATTTTTAACGCCTATTCCCAGGGAGACGTTAAAACTCTTAAAGGTCTGCTATCTCCCCGGATTTTTCACGCGTTTTCTATGGCCATCGAGGACAGAAAGAAGCGTGGAGAAACTCTGGAGGGAATACTGGTACGTTTCATTAGCTGTGAAATCATCGAGCAAAATTCATCCGAGAATGAGATATTCCTGACCGTAAAATTCGAAACTGAGCAAAGTAATGTTTTAAAATCCAAAGACGGCGCGATTTTGGAAGGCAATGCTGATTTTGTAGAAAACCATACGGAGATTTGGCTGTTCTCCAGAAAAAAATCATCCACAGATCCGAGATGGTATCTCTGTGAGATAAAGTCCGAATAATGCTGCGTCTGGCGCTATATCATCCGCAAATTCCTCAAAACACAGGGACTCTTCTGAGGCTGGCTTCCTGTCTTGGGATTCGTCTAGACCTAATTCGTCCGTTTGGATTCGCATTTACCGATAAAAAACTTCGACGCGCCGGAATGGATTACATTAAGTTCGCTGACTACAAAATACATGATTCCTTCGAAGATTTTCAGAGAGAATGCGCCGATCGCAGATTGGTAGCGCTGGACGTGGGCGACTCATCGGTTCGTCACCACGATTTCAGATACGCGCTGGACGATGTTTTGATAGTTGGATCGGAACACTACGGATTTTCCAAAGAACACCTCGACAAAATTTTTTACCGAGTGAAGATCCCCATGATTCCCAGTAGACGCTCTCTAAACATGGCTATCTCCGCCGCAATGGTCCTATCGGAGGCCATGTCCCAACTGAATCTGTATTCGAAAGACGAAGCCCTAGTCCCTTCTTGAGCCCAAAAATCTCAGCACATAGAGGAACAGGTTTATGAAATCCAAATATAGACGCAGTGCCCCATATATCGCCTTTTTCTGGCTAACCTCTTCCGAATCGGAGTCGAAGTAATAGCTCTTAATTACCTGGGTATCGTAGGCGGTCAGGCCCGTAAAAATAACGACTCCAACTATCGATACCAGGAACGAAAACATCGAACTATGAACAAAAAGATCAACTAGACTGGCGATAATCAGCCCGATCAGTCCCATGGTTAGGAACGACCCCCAGCCGGTCAGGTCCTTTTCCGTGACGTATCCATAGATCACCATCGATAAAAACATCGACGAAGTCACGAAAAACGCGCTGGTTATGGAACTTCCTGAATACACCACAAAAATCGATGACAGCGATATGCCAAGGCAGGCTGCATAGCTGAGGAACAAAATCCTAGCTTTTTCAGCCGAAATTTTGGCCAATTTGGTCACCAAATATATGGATATGCCCAGCGGAGCGAAGACGACTATCATAAAAACCAATGGATTGTAAAACAAAAAACCCATCAGTTCCCGGGAACAACTCGCGAAATATGCCACGACTGCCGTCAAAGCCAGTCCTGCGGACATGTAGGAAAACACATTCAGCATGTACCTGCGCAAACCCATATCAACTGCGTTTGCCGCTTCTTTATAATATAATGCCACTTTCTCTTTCATGACTCTATACTCTTCCGTTAATAATGTTGAACATTATATCAGAAAAGAAAACAATTGTCAATCAAAAATGAGGCCATCTTTATGAGAAGGCCAAAAATAAATACCAGCTACGACGTTAGACCTGAGGTGAAGTTTTTTTCAGGAAATTATGGACACGTTTTTCACCATAGTGACTCATTTGACCCACAAATGTATCTTCATAAAATTGGCATTGCATAAAAACTCTCGTATATATTTGGTGTCCTAAAAAAGAGGATAAGGGAAAAGAATGAAGAAAAGTCTAATAATGATGTCTGCGATTGCTTGCTTGTCGGTACACGCTATGGATCCTGTGGCTGCGCCTAGGCCTACCATTAGTAGAGTAGAGCCGTGTCGAAATGGAAATGGCGCAACCATTAGCTATGCTAACGGAGAAAAAAAAGAGGTGAACCTAGACTCGAACGCAGGGGCGATCTTATCAAGACACTTTAACGGTGTATGGTCCCATATTGTGGAGGTGTTGGAAATGACATAATATTATACCGGGAAGAAAAGGAGTTATTATGGGCCAAATACTACACAGTTGCGCCACAACGACAGAGGCAGTGCGTCGA
>JAIRMS010000067.1 GCA_031258475.1 Holosporaceae bacterium | reverse complement strand
AATCAGGAAACTCATCACAAATTAGACGATTTTAGAATATCGGAATTCTGAGTTCACTCTTCTAATCTGCTTTGCAAGCGAATTCCAAACTACCGGCTTTAGACGGTAGTCGTTGATTTCAAAAGGCGCTTGAGCAGGGAATTCAACTTGAGGAACTGAGGGGCGAAGACGTCTTTCATCATTCATACAAATCACATTGTCTACACAAAGTAGACTTAACACTGTATATAAATAAACAAACTTTTCCATGATGTTTTTTCCTGTATTAATTAAAGAATTATAAAAATCAGCCCCAAATGATTTTCCAGAACCAGAAATTATCACAAAGACGCTCTTTTTTCAAATATCGGAATTAGAGCAAAGAGATAGTATTTTTTTATGGTTTCCCATTCGTGGATTTTCATTATTGGTATCCCAAAGCATTTGTAAACAATCTTTCTTTTGATATACCATTTTTCATCGCAGTTGATGTGATATTTGCTTGAAAAATCAATAAAATCCCGACGAGCGGCCAGCAGATCGCGTTGCTTTTTGTCCGTCATTTCTCGTGTCGTGGATTTGTAATTTACCCAGTAGTAATAGACCGTGGTTGGAACGGTAACCAGGGTCTTCAGAAAATAAAGCGCGCGAATCGAAAAGCCTATATCCTCGAAAAAAACTCCCTCCGGAAAACGGATTTTGTGCAGATTTATTTCTGATCTTCTGTAGATCTTGTTGTACACGTAGCATTTCCGGGGAGATTCGGTGATTCTGTATTTTCCCACCGTGGAGGAATAGAGTTTTTCTTCTTTGATTTCGAGTTTTTTGCGAGTTCTGGAGGATGGGTATCGCCTCAGAATTCCGCAACAGGCCATGTCGGCGTCGTATTTTTTTGTGGCAGCGTAAAGTTGTTCGAAGTAGTTGAGTTCCACCCAATCGTCGCTGTCAACAAAGCCGATATATTCGCCTCGTGCAATTTCGATGGCGCAGTTGCGAGCCGCTCCCTGTCCTTTGTTGTCCTGATTTATGACAATAATGCGGTGATCACGGACGGCGAATTCTTCCAATATTTTCAGAGAACTATCGGTGGAACCGTCGTTAACGCAAATTATTTCAATGTCTTTTATGGTTTGATTGACAACGCTTTCCAGACAGCGCAACAAAAATTTCTCCACATTATAAACCGGAATTATAACCGATACCTTCAGAGACACAAGCACCTCGCACGCTTAGTCCCCAAGCATCACACATAACGATGAAATCAGCAAATTATTTTTGAGGAATCAAAAGTTTTTCCGGATATCCAGGAGGTTTTTCCAAGCAGCGTTTCGCTCATTTTTAGCGGAGGAATGTTGTGGGGCGTGAAACTCAACGTAAAATGAAAGAAGTCTCCAAGATACGCATAAATCAGGAGCTTGAGATCGTTCATATATTGTTGATCAAAGAGTAGCTGAAAAATTTTTTTATAATTATCGTGAGTTAGATTAATTTCCACTCCAAAGGAAGACAGAGATACTCTTTTCCCCAGCTCCGAAGTAACGCCAAGTTTCATATTTTCCAGTGGATGAATTTCCTGGCGATTGGTCCAGAAGGTTTGTATTTCTCTTACCTGGGTTGTAAATCCGAAAAAAGCAGAAATGGCGGCTTCCAGACCTGCGGCACTTTTTTCCTTCGTCCAAAATAAATAGGAAAGACGCGCCATTTTTTTATCGATACTTTCCTGAAATTTTCCGAAAAAAGTTGCGATTACTTTTAGCAAAGGCATCCTGTCGCTGCTCTGTAGATTTAGATAACGGCGCTTGCTAATCTGGTAAGAGATTCCCAACAGCCGCGTATTGAATGAGTTTATGAATTCTCCCATGGCGTAATCTTCTTTCTGGGTCTGCCGAAAGATTAGTTCCGCATAGGGAGTCGGCAATGGAGCATTCAATCCGGAAATGGACAATCTTTCTATATAAATCACGCGACGATTATCTTCGGTGGTAATTTTCTCTATTTCCGTGCCTCGCAGATGGAACGAATTGAGGCTTTTCGTTCTAAACGGCGCCGTTGAAAGACTGATTTCCTTTCCAAACGAGGTTTGCGATCCAAATTCCAATACATAGGCCGCCATCTCGAACGAAAATTGTCTTGGTCGGGCGAGTAATTCTTCGTTTAAAGGTAATTTTTGATTCCGAATTGTTGTTTCCATTCTTTCAAAATTCCATTTTTAGCTGTGTTTTTTACAAAAATATCCGTGAAAGTGTTAATCGAGGTGTAGGACGATAAAAATTTTGATAATACCAAACTGAGAGGCAACCCAAGATTTTGAATAGTGTCATCGAAGGTAATTTGAATGTTTGTTCCGCGAACAAATCCGCGCCAGGTTTGCTCGTCAAATCGTCGCGTGGTTATGGAATTGCTAATGGAAACGATTGAGTCAATTTCCCTGTCCAGGGTTGATCCGGAAATATCCGCGAACACTTTGAGCACGTCCCGGATTTTTTTAATTCCGTCCTGGCTGAAGGAGATTGAATTTAGCGATAGCGCGGCGATCAGCTTCCAGAGCGCTTCTCCGCTTTTTATGGATGGTTTTTGCGGCGTTGGACGATCCATGCAATAGATTTTTCGAACCGGCACCGATAACTCGACTTGCAGTTCTCCAAACGCCGAAATTTGCTCCGCCGTGCCTCTGTTCGTGCACAGCGTATGCCCGTAAAATATTTTATCGGCTGGATATTGCGGATTGAAATTCGTGTCTATGAAAGAAATATGCACATCCTCGCCGAAAGCGTCTTTGAGATAGGATTTTTTTCTGGAAGATTTCCAAAAAATATTAGAATTTTTCAAAGAATAATCGCAGGAAAAAAATTCCGGCACATAGATTTCATCGTTATTTTCAGAATCAATGGCCACAATTTTTTGAATGCTATAAATTTCATTGCTATTGTAACGTCGATAGTCGGGCGTCAGACAGTATTCGACCTGTTTATGATCCAGACGCAGAGGTTCCGTAACCTTGGGAAATAAATTTACAGCTGGAACAGACGACAGCGAGAGATTACTCGCCGACATTTGCATGGAAATATCGTAACTCATTGGGACGTATATAAAACTTTCGCCATCGATATTCAAATCCTTTGGGAGCCTGACATCGAATCCATAAAATTTCTCGGCGAAAGCAAAATATTCCTGCAGTAATCTAAATCCCCTGTGAACCGTTTGCGGATAGGGAAACATTGATTCGTCGTTCTCCGTTCCAACCGGCTCAATCGAAGGAAGAAATTTGTACGACGCATCCTTTTGATGAACGATTTTTTCTTCGGTGGAAAAAATAGCCGAAAAAATCTTGCTCCGCAAAAGAGCATCCGCGTGAATATAGAATCGCAGCTTTTCCGGAGCGACTTTGGCCGGATTATATCTTAGTCCTATCTTTAGATAATAGGTCGAGCGAGCGAAATAACTGGGCAGATTTTCTTTTTGAGTCACGGAAGCCGAAAGAATTTCGATTGGCCAGAGTTGCAAATTGTGCGCCGTCATGAAAGAGCACGTTTCTCCGGAATGGCTTTTTGCGTGCAACAGGGTATTTTTCGGAACGACGATTCCTGGAGTTTTCACGGCGCGCGATTGATCAATATCGAATTTCACCATGACACAGGACGGAGTGGGAAGTATGAGAGGTTCGCACAAAACGTTAAGGAGAGTGTTCGCAATTTCTGGAAATTGATCGTCTATTTGTTTTTGCAATTTCCCGGTGAGGAACGCGACACTCTCTATCAATCGTTCGACGTGGGGATCCGTCGATTCATTGTTCGACAAATCCAATCGACGGGCAATTTTAGGAAATCTGCGGGCGAAATCTCCGCCGGCGCTTCTCAGATAGGAGAGCTCGTGTTGGTAATACTCTGATAATACGTCTATATCGTTTTTAATCATTTCATATATCTATCACCACGGGAAAAGACAGAGGCGTTTTGTGGTTTTCCAGAGTGATTGCCGCATCGATGCTTATAAATATGCAGCTTGGATCGCTTCCCACATTTATCACCTGGGACTTCGCATTGACCAAACGCGGTTCAAATCGCCTTACCACGTTATCAATTCTGGACTCCAATTCCTGAATTTCAAAAACGTTTTCCGCTGAAGTCGGCGCCGTGACGTTAACTCCATAGGAGTAGGGTAGGGGACCGCTCTTCCAAAGAGGTGCGACTCTGGTGTTAAGCAGATAGGATAAATCGTTCAGAATGGAGTTTTGCAATTCTTCAAAAGTTAGGAATCTCTTTGATTTTTTTTCAAAAGAAGCCTCAGGATTTTCATCGACCAGTCTTTCGAACAGGGGAGTAATTGCGGCATTCGTCATTTTATGAGTCCTCCGCCTCCCATTTCGCCAGGTCGATCTTTACCGCAGCCGTTCCGGATTTGGAGCCGTCTTCCGCGAATTTTGTGTACGAATCGGAATAGGACGAATAACGGAACGAAAAATAAATGTCATCGCCCATAATCGAAAACGACTGAATGGGACACTGGGAAAATTCTTTGGTTTCCAAGGTCTCTACCTTTCCCATCAAAGAGGCGGTTTTTTTAATGGTAATTTTGGGAATGACGGATTGTTTAGTTAAACGATCCAAAATCATGGGGCAATGACTGCCTGGACCCATGCAAATTTTCACGTCCCGGGCCAACACGGCGGAATCGAAATTTTTATCTTCGTCAAACAAAGAAAATCTGGATATACCGAATTCCATGCAGGAGATTCTGGAGAAATCCTCCAAACCTTCCGCTCTGCTTTTGAAAATTTTGTCGGCGGATATATACCACTCATATGTGGTGGAACTTTTATCCGGTAATTTCCGAGTTGTTTTTGAAAAAAACGTATTTTCCAACCCTGGTCGCCATACTCAACATTCCCAAAATCGTAGCGATGAATGGTTAAGATATGGTTAATGCGCAGATCACCTAAAAAATTGATTAATGAGATCGCGCGGCTATACGTAAATCACGTTGGAGGTTGGTTCTCATTTTCTGGATTGCTTCGCACGCTCGCAATTACGGAAAGTGATGGCGTCATCGTCATTGCGAGGAGCGTAGCGACGTGGCAATCCATTACCATCTCAAAACGCACCTGCGGCAATCAAGCTAAATGCCGACTGCGCACTTTCAAAGTGATTCATGTATATCAAAGCGCTCCGATCGGCACAGCATATAAATCCATTCCAAATGGAATAACATGTTTCCCCAGATACAGCACAATCCCGCATTTGAAAGAGCTTCCGGTAGCGATTTGCAATACCTTTAATCCTCTAAAATCTGTAACGGAAACCATCGAACTAGATTTAACTTCAATACCAACAATGTCACCATTATTTTTCTCCAATACGAAATCCACCTCTGTTCCATCGGTTGTCCGAAAATGAAACAACTGCGTGTGTTTATCTACATTTTTAATCAGTTCAGTGTACACAAAATTTTCTAAAATATGTCCGAATAAAACCGGATTTTCTTCCTGCGCTGTATTAACATTTGTTCCCGACAGATAAGACAACATACACGTATCCAAAAAATAATTTTTGGCTGTCTTCACAAATCTTTTTCCAACATTGCGAAACCACGGAAATACTCGTTGAATAACGAACATGTTCTCTAGCAAACTCCTGTAACGTCGGAAAGTCATGAGGTTCATGTTACAATCACGAGCAAGTGACGATTCGTTCATCAGACTACCTGTGCGTGCCGCTAAAATCTTCAGCATAAGAAACATGTCAGTGCTTTTCTCGATGGAAGTAAGCGCACGCACATCCCTCGATAGCAAGGTCGTGATATACGAGTCGAACCAATTACTAGCATTCATTTTCTTTGCCAATGAAAGCTCTGGGAAAGTGGCCGTTTTTATAAGATCAGATATGATATATTGCCTATTTTGTTCCTTGAAATCCCTTGTGAATATTTGTTCAATAAAGTCGTTATCGCGGAATTCCGTCAGCGAAAACGGGTATAATGTTCTAATTTGCATTCGACCAACCAGTGCGTCTGACAATCCCGGTAGTGCTGTGATATTCGCTGAACCTGTTAGTAATAGCTTGATTTTCCCTTGTTTTTGACGTTGCTCATCCACAAAAATTTTTAAATTTCTAAAAATCTCTGGTACGAGCTGTATCTCATCCAAGGTCATATCGCCTTTAATATTTTGCACAAAAGAAACTGGATCATGCTTTGCTGCCGCCAGTACAGAATAATCATCGAATGTTACGTATTGCATTTGCAAATACTCTGCAATAGACATCGCCAAAGTGCTCTTGCCGCATTGCCTAGGACCGTTTATGTACACGACATTTGCATCACCGAACATATTCAATATCGTGCTGAAATCTTTGCGTTTTATCATTTTAACTCCAACTGTTAAATATTATAACTTTCACTGTTAAAAAACAAGTGAGCTGGAAATCTAGGGCTTGTCGTCAGGAGAGGGATCTGATATGATAGCGTAGTTATTGTAGTATGGAGAATGGCTATGCAACAATTGGCGCACAGGAGACATGATATAACAGATAGGGTATGGTC
>JAIRMS010000062.1 GCA_031258475.1 Holosporaceae bacterium | reverse complement strand
GGACCAAAAAGATGAGGATTTTGTCTTCAAAGTTTGGGACGAAAAGAAGGATTTATCCGCATCCGGCGAACCTTTAGGTCCTTAGCATTCTTCGTGCTTTAGCACGTAGTAATTGAATTAGGCTTAAAATGTCATGGACTATGCGCAAAAAATGTGGTTTTTAATATTGTGGATCGAGTCTGCTGTCTCCCAGGGGCTGTGCGACTTTTTCCAGAATTGCCACGAAAAATCCATCTGTTTTGTGCTGGAATGGCGTTAGTTTTAGGTAATTTCCCGGGGGATTGCCTATTCTTTTCTGAACAAATTCCCGATGATTATTTAGGAAATTTTCTATCTGATATTCGTTCTCTTCCTTCAAAATAGAGCATGTGGCGTAGACTAGCCTGCCTCCATTTTTGACCAATACTTGGGCGGACTCTAGAATTTCTGTCTGTGTCGCTGTTAGCTCCTGCAGATCCTCCCGGGTAAATTTTGCTCGCATATCCGGATTTCTGCGCCATGTGCCAGTTCCGGAACATGGGGCATCCACCAGGACGATGTCTGCACACTCCAGATGTCGTTTAATCCATTTTGCCGTGATTTGCTGACAGAAAACATTGTTGACGTTGGCCCTTCTGAATCTGATCTTTGCGTTTTCTAGACGCTTTTCATATTTATCAAGGGCAAAAATGAGCCCCTTGTTTTTCATGGAAGCGGCTATTGCGAGGGTTTTCCCGCCCGCGCCCGCACAAAAATCCACAACCGTATCTCCCGGAGCGGCGTCGCACAGCTCGGCCACCAGCTGCGATCCCTCGTCCTGAATTTCCGCCAGCCCCTCCGCTATTACCCGGTGACTTCTGCTGATTCGTCCTTCCTGCAAGCGCAATCCATTGACGGAATAACGGCAATCCACCGCAGAAATTCCGGAATCGACCAGTATTTTCTTCACTTCATCTTTTGACGATTTTAGTGTATTTATTCGAAGATCGGTCTGCGCTTTTTCACTGAGTGTTAACATTTCCTCCCTCAGCGTTTCTGGAGGAAATGCTTCTTTCAGCAGCGCCGTCATCCATTCGGGGTAGTTCAGCAATACATGTTCTGGAAAATCTGTCGTTTCATCGATCCGATTCAGCAATTTTTTTTCAGAATCCGTTAATTTGGAGAGCCCTTCGCTCCTTCCGGAAAATAATTCGCAAATTTTTGCTTCGGAGAGTCCATTCATCACTTTCAAAGCAATCAGTACGTAAATCCTGCCAAGATCGTGGGTAATAGCCCTCTTTCGTAACCATCGTCCTTTCGGTAATTTCTGCGCTGTTCCGGTGCTCGAATCCTCACGTACTTCAAGTACGCTGCGGTTCTGCGCTCCGATAACGCCTGAAAATTCCTCGAAATTACTCGGTTTCGAAAGAGGTCTAATATTTGAGGCAAGAAACTTTAATCTTTCGAAGCTTCGAAAGATTGAGTAGGAAAATTCCGCAATTTCACGGCGATCACGGCTGCCTATCCATCTGTTGTTTTTGAAAAATTTGGCCATGACTATGTCGAATGGAACCCGGGAGTCGAAAAACAGATTCATCATTCCTATGCAAATTTGAATACTAACGTCTGATTTCATCCCCTGAATTCCATTGCAACGATATACATTTCAGCAGACAAACTGCGACTGGATTTTGGCTTAAAAAAACAGACCTTCAGAAAATTTTCCCTCAGAGATTCGAAAAAAAGCTTTTCCCTTCCCCCCTGAAAGATTTTTACAACGAACGCTCCCGTGTTTCCGAGGGAGGACATGGCAAAAGAACGAACACTCTCCGCCAGCCCCATTATTTGAATATGATCCGTCTTGGCGTGGCCAACCGTCGATGGAGCCATATCCGACACAATTAAATCTGCCTTCTGTCCCAGATAATTCATTATGTCCAGCAGATTGCTTTCATTTTCAAAATCTCCACAGAATTGTTGAACCCTATCCAGCGGATCAAATGGAAGAAGATCGATGGCCGCTATCCTTGCATCCTGGGAGGACCTGCTAGCCAATACCTGACTCCAGCCTCCGGGAGCAGCGCCAAGATCCACGATACGCTTTGCATTTTTTATCAGGTGGAATTTGTCGTCCAGCTCCATTAATTTGAACGCCGCTCTGGAACGATACCCCTCCAGATGAGCTCGCTTGACGTAGACGTCGTGGACATGCCTATCGAGCCACAATCTCGACGATAATTTTCTGTTTCCCCTAATTTTCATCACCGCCAACGTCGTCCCTGTTGCAAAAATATAGGAATATTTATCCGATGTATAGAAAGAACTGAGTTTTTATGATATCAACAGCGGGTGGGGAATAGTTTAGCGGTAGAACTCCCGGCTCTGGACCGGGCAACCGTGGTTCGAATCCACGTTCCCCAGCCATCGACTACTTGACGCAGTGCCTTGACTTGCGCGAGAAGTTGGCGGTATATGCGCTGCGCCACAGGGGTTTATGTTTTTATTATATGACAATTTTATCGATGAAGCTTGGGAAAAGCGTTGCCTTTCTCTCTCCATCTCCCATTTTCTCTCCACATTTCGGGCAATCGGAGATTATGTGATGCCCATTTTTTATGGACTGAGGGAGAGTGGATTTCATTGCAGTTGGTGTGTTTCGGACAGATTCGATTCGTGATGTGTGTTGGTGAACTATGTTCCCATCGCTGAGATCCATGGAAATTTTCCCCTAAGTGCTACTTTAACATCCCTATAGCGTGACATTCCCATAATTCATCCCAAAACCGACATGCAAAATTTCGCCTTAGATAACCTCGCTAAGAACCTGACAGAACTGCTACGACACCTTTTAGAAAAAGCACGTCTTCTGTCATGGAGCCTTCGGACATGCTGTCAATTACGCTTGACACATATTCCTTCTTTTGGGCTATATCTAACCCACTTGATACTCTAGATGCAAGATAATCAATCACTTTTTCACGAAACTCTGGATAAAAATCGCCAAAACCAATCGAATAGTAATTGCGCACACATTTCAAAATTAACTTATCGACATCAGTACTAGATTCTAAATACCCAGCAATAACACCAGACATAATTTTCTTATCTTCTTGAGATTCAAACAATGTATGAAAGCATTTTATGCATGTGATAAAAAAATCTTGCGAAATATTTATCCCAAACCTCCTAATACATAAGCCTAAAAAAGTCACAAAATAAGCACGGGCAACATCATCTTCCCTAAACCTCTCGGCGCATGCGATAGCCAAACTGTCACCGCCACCCGACTCTTTAATTCTAGCAATTTTTTCAAATACGATCTCCATATACGAGCCAAGTTCTTCTTTCCCATAGAGATACACAGCATTTCTCACCAAATCTCGCACAATATCTTTTTGTTCATCGAGAGTTGACGCTGTATCATATTCAGCTATTTTGACCGCAAAATCAAACGGCTCTGCTATTTGATAAAGAAGTTGATTAAAAAAAGGCGAGCTGGGAGTTCCATCATACAAGCCGATATTCCCCTCCAAATCAAAAACAACTGTCCAAAAACCAACCCGTGCATTCTTAGTTAAAAAAACCGGCTCACATACAGGTATGTCGCCATCCGCTGTAGATACCGGGTGCGAAGGTACTTCTGAAGGCGCGCCATTCCTACCACAAACAAACTTTGTTACCCCAAACCACGGCAACTTGTCTTTCCCGTTTGGATCACTGGAAATCAACGTTACTAAAGGAAGAGTAAAATCACGAGAGACGTGACTCTTAACGAAATCAAACCATGCATACCCTCCATCAGCATTACTACCATGATGTGGAAGAATCATGAGCGTTATATTATCAAACTTATCCTCATCCTCTGGGTGATCCCTCAAATACAGCTGTACAAGATTCAAAGAATAGCCAGACGCATCACCAGTAATTAATATTTTATTTCCACCATAAGTAATAACAAAAGGAGCGCTAAAGTCATTCGCATTTGTTGACTGAGGCTGAGTACCATAAAAGATTTGTTCTACTTTGGTATTGTCACCTAAAATACCAGAAAAATCAACAGGAGAATTTCCTACAAGATTTATTGGTGTATAGCGTGGAACGCCGCTTCCTGCATTCCCACCACAGCTTATGTAAGTAGCACTTGTTTCGCACAGCCCTTCCAAAGAGTCTAGCAGAGAATAATGATCGTAATGCTCGTGTGTAACAATGATGGTTACTTCCATTCCCTGAAGAAAATTTCTAACTGCCATTCCCTTTCCGCCTGGCGTAAAATCTTTCCACGCGCCTCCATTTTTTTCAGATCGCCAAAAATATCCACAATCAAACACCACTGCCCTTCCCCGGCTTTTGTTCCTTACAAAAATGCCATTTCCTTGTCCTACATTGCATGCCATCATCTCCAAGCACTCGGATAACCCATGCAAGAAAAAGAACAACACAAAAAACAAGCAGTTAATTCCATTCATCGTCATTTCGCCATTATCTCTTCGTAAATATCTTGACACAAGATTCTATCCTGGAACATATAAAGCAAGCTCTCCTTGTCTCATTACGGGATAAACTTCTTCGCTTAAAAAAGCATTATCTCTTCCACACAACAACTTTAACACCCTAAGTGCCAATTCCGTATCGGTTATGCTTTTTCGTCCAACGCAAATTCCTCTCCATAGCAGCACACCCAACCGTACCGGATCTTCATATATATCTTTAATATCTTTTTTTGAACCAAGTATGGAATTAACTTTCTTGTGTATCATTTTTGTAACAAACGGAAAACTACTTTTTAATTCCGAATCAATCTTTTCTAAAATGGCTAACTTACACTCTTCCTGCATTTTTGTCCCTGCTGCTATGTCGTCGATTTTTTTTCTTACAGTTCCATCTACAGCTGCACTTCTTCCAGGAATCTGCAGCTCTCTAACGGCAGCCTCACAAAACTTCTTAGCGTTTGAGAAATTCGTTACCAGAATGTTTGCGCTATCCATCCCTTCGCTAAACTCGCATATATAAGTTAAAGCAACCACTGCATATAACACCTTCTTCATAAAGACCTCCATCAAACTTTCAAATTTAAAGTATCACTATGTTGATAATGTTTCAACTATTTTCTAATCCAGGTTGTAACAAGCACATAATCAGTGGCTTTGTTTTCATCAACCATCACGACCATCGCTATTTTCTGTAAGATTTTCACAGGCGCCTCTCCGTATATCACCAATCTTGAATTTGATTATACGACCAAAACTTTTACAAATAGTTAAAATTTTAGGCCTTCATGTGATTTTTTTAAAATTTTTGATGCCGAGGGCTATTGTGGAGGAGTTTCGCTGAACAGTCCTGGTTTGGGGGTGAAGATTACCGTAGCAGGAAAGAATATAGATTGCTTTTGACCACCTGTGAAGCCTGTAAAATCAGCTTTTATATCCAACACAAGAAACATCTTCAACGCCGACGTGGATACTGCATTTCCACCAGTATATAGTGCGGTATAGCAGGCCATTTTGGTTTCTCCGCTGTTAATTTTTAGCTCTTCATATATTTGATTGGAAGGATATTCGACCCCAACTTTTAGATTCGTCGAAAATTTCGACCATCCGTTTATCCATCCGTATGATGCCAACGATGCTCCAGAGGTTAATATAGCGAAACTTCTGGACTGTGGCGGATTAAATCCACACTGGTACGCAACCCACATTATCTTGGCTATGTTTGTGCCTGTTCCTTGAATACAGAACAACGCCGTCACCATGTTGTTTACGCCTAATGGCATAGCAGCTGTATATGAAATATCTATTATGTGACGCTTGGTAACTTTATTGCTGCTAGATACGTTCTGTATCATATTCACGGCGCAGTGAGCGCAGAACTCCATTCGTTCACGTATTCTGGCCATTTTGAAGATGTCGTGTCCGTAGAGCATAACCGCAATCAGAATCGGAGCGCCAAGGGCGAATTCGACGAGGATCGCGCCTCTGCTGGAGAGGAGTTTGCGGATTGATTTGGAGGAATGTGCGGATGATTTTGTTTGATTTAGTTTTAAAACTTTGTCGGTATTTTTGTCATCATTTTGACAGATTTTGCGCTTGCATCGCCTGTCTCTGTGAGCTGCCCCCCCCCCCGTTGCATTTTAGTCAATATTTGGGCAATTTTTCTACGGATATCTTTAAGAATTTTGTCTATATTTTTATATATCACGAAACACCAACAATTCTGCCACCAGCCCTGATTCTAATCATACATATCGCTGGAGTCCATAGATTCCTGAATATATGAACTACTCGGCCGTAGAACGACCGAGTTTCTAAGACGCTCCTCGGACTAGAACAGAGATTGTTGTATGCTGTTCTCTTTTTTTATCTAATTCTGCCAATTGATTTTTCACATATTCTCTAGGTTCTGTTAGCGAAATTATCTGAGCCATATCAGTGTTCCGGTAAAATGCAAGAAAGACAAAAATGAGGAGGAAGTTTTGCAGAATCTGGAAAAGGCTCTCCGAAAGTGTTTTATCT
>JAIRMS010000060.1 GCA_031258475.1 Holosporaceae bacterium | reverse complement strand
AGAAAGTACTAAAGTTTTTGGAAGATTCTAAGGGAGCAACCGCAATCGAGTACGCGCTTATTGCAAGTCTGATTGCCGTCGTGGCTATCGGTGGGATGAAAGTCATCGGCAACAAAGTAAGCAACAAGTTGAGTAACATATCTAATAGTATAGAGTACGGCTGGGGTGGATAGGCTGAGTAATGTGGTGAACGTATACTGCTCAGAATAAAAAATCTCGTTGATTTGCGAGGTCGCAGCCACATAGAACAAATCTGGCTGAACCTCCGAAACAAACGTTATACATGAATCACTTTGAAAGTGCGCAGTCAGCATCTAGCTTGATCGCCACAGGCACGTAGCGGAGAGTGGAGAGGATTGCTTCGTTCGCAATGACGAGGGGATAATATTACTGGATTGCCACGTCGCTACGCTCTTCGCAATGACGATCGTGAGTGTCTCTAAAACAACACCATTTCGTCATTGCGAGCGAAGCGAAGCAATCCAGAAAACAAAAATCGCATTTTCAAAGTGATTCATCTATATCTTACAACTCCTGCCAGAATTCTTTTATTTTGGAAAAGAATCCCTTTGATTTTGGGCTGTTTTGGTTATCTTTATCAAATTCCTGCAATAATTCTTTCTGTCTGTTGGTTAGATTTACGGGGGTTTCCACAACTGCATGCACCATCATATCTCCGCGCACGGCGCTTCTGACGATGGACATGCCCTTCCCACGCAGTTTCAGAATTTGTCCAGACTGTGTACCTGCGGGCACCTTTATTATGGCCTTTTTGCCGTCTATGGTTGGGACCTCGATGTCTCCTCCAAGCGCGGCCGTCGCGAACGATATCGGAACGTCGCAGTGAATGGAACTTCCCTCTCGGCTAAATAATTTGTGAGATCTAATGGAAACAAAAATGTAAAGATCTCCGGCTCTTCCTCCTCGAATTCCAGCCTCTCCCTCTCCAGCCAGTCTAATTCTGGCGCCATTTTCAATGCCTGCCGGGATAGAAACACTAATATTTCTGTATTTACTGACTCTTCCGGCTCCATTGCAGATTTTGCAGGAATTTTCGATGATATGTCCGGTTCCGTTGCAGGCCGAACAGATCTTTTCCACCATGAAGAACCCCTGGGAAAAGCGCATTTTTCCGGATCCACGGCAGGAAGGACAGGCTTTTGGCTTCGTTCCCCCCTCGGAGCCCGCGCCGTTGCAGGCGTCGCATTTCACATTCGTTCGAAGTTTCAGTTCTATATCTTTGCCGCGAAACGCCTCTTCCAGCGTGATGGTCGTATCATATCGAAGATCGCTGCCGCGCATTTCCGCATGGCCGCCGCGCTCTCCCATTCCTCCTCCACCGAAGAATCCCTCAAATATATCGGAAAATGCCGAATCTCCGCCAAAATCGAAATGGAATTCCTGGGAGGAAAAACCTCTTTGATTGAATCCTCCTCCTCCGGTCGCGCCTCCGCCGGCGTTTTTATACGTTTCGTGACCAAAACGATCGTAGGCGGCTTTTTTCTGAGGATCCTTCAGCGTTTCATAGGCTTCGCTAATGGACTTAAATTTAGCCTCCGCCGCCTTATCCCCCTTATTTCTATCGGGATGATATTTCATCGCCATTTTTCTATAGGCTTTTTTTATCTCTTCGTCGCCGGCCGACTTGGAAACTCCCAACGTTTCATAATAATCCATGATTTCGCCCTATTTTTCAGAAAGAAGCGCACACCAGAAGGTATGCGCCGTAACTACGAAGGATTATGTATTTTCTTCCATTTTGTAGTCTGCGTCAACAACATTTTCATCTTTTCCAGATTGCTGATCGGCGGAACCAGATTGCTGTTGCTGACCCGCATCCTGCGCGGCCCTATGAATCGCCTCGCCGGCTTTCGACATTGATTCCATCAATTTCTGCGAAGCCTGCTTGATTTCGTCGACATTTTCGCTTTCCAATACTTTCTGAGTATTGTCTATGTGGGATTTTATTTCAGTTTGCACATCCTCGGCGATTTTTTCAGCGTTTTCGGACAGCAGCTTATTGGCGCCGTTGATCATTTCCTGCGCCATATTGCGCTCCTGAATCAGATCCTTGTGTTTTTTATCTTCCTCGGCGTGCAGCTCCGCATCCTTTACCATCTTGTCGATTTCCTCGTCGCTTAGACCTCCTGAGGTCTTAATGCTGATGGCCTGCTCCTTGTTGGTAGCTTTATCTTTTGCAGACACGTGTACGATGCCGTTTGCGTCAATGTCAAAGGTCACTTCAATCTGAGGTATTCCGCGCGGTGCCGGAGGAATTCCAGTGAGATCGAATTGCCCCAGTAGCTTATTGTGCTCGGCGATGTCTCTCTCCCCTTGGAACACTCGAATGGTAACTGCGTTCTGATTATCCTGAGCCGTCGAGAAAATCTGACTCTTTTTCGTTGGAATGGTGGTGTTTCTATCGATCAAACGTGCGAAAACTCCGCCCAACGTCTCGATTCCAAGCGATAGAGGAGTAACGTCCAGCAGGAGCACGTCCTTGACGTCTCCCTTCAGAACTCCGCCCTGTATGGCCGCTCCAACGGCAACGACTTCGTCCGGATTCACGCCCTTGTGCGGCTCTTTCCCGAAGAAATTCTTCACATACTCCACAACCTTCGGCATGCGGGTCATACCGCCGACCAGAACAACTTCGTCTATGCTGCTCGCGGAAACGCCGGCGTCCTTCAACGCGGCTTTGCAAGGCTCCATGGTTTTCCTGATTATATCGTCCACCAAGGCTTCCAATTTTGCTCTCGTGAGCTTCAGAGTCAAGTGTTTTGGTCCGGAAGCGTCCGCGGTGATGAATGGGAGGTTAATTTCTGTCTCCACGGCGCTCGATAGCTCGATTTTTGCTTTTTCCGCCGCTTCCTTCAGTCTTTGAAGAGCCATGCTATCGTTTCTCAAATCGATGCCGTTCTCTTTTTTGAACTCGTCCGCCAGAAAATCGATAA
This sequence comes from Holosporaceae bacterium, assembly GCA_031258475.1. Classification (GTDB taxonomy): domain Bacteria; phylum Pseudomonadota; class Alphaproteobacteria; order UBA3830; family UBA3830; genus JAIRMQ01. Next base: position 1,253 of record JAIRMS010000060.1, on the reverse strand, counting down.
TTTTTTTGTCGAAATCCTCTCCACCGAGGAAAGTATCTCCGTTGGTGGCCTTCACCTCAAAGACACCGTCTCCAATTTCAAGAATCGATATGTCGAAGGTTCCACCGCCAAGATCGTAGACAGCAATTAGCCCGGAATTTTTTTTATCGAGACCGTAGGCCAACGCCGCCGCCGTCGGTTCGTTTATTATGCGCAGAACGTCGAGCCCGGCGATCTTTCCGGCGTCTCGTGTCGCCTGTCGCTGCGCATCGTTAAAATATGCAGGAACCGTGATCACGGCTTCAGTAACTTTTTCCCCGAGGAAGTTTTCCGCGGATTCCTTCATTTTCTGAAGAATAAACGCGCTTATCTGGCTAGGACTATACTTCTTTCCACGCGAATTGACCCATGCATCCCCATTATCTGCCGGGACCACATCGTAGGCCGCTTTATATTTTTTTAGATATTCGTCGTTGTGCTTTCTACCGATCAATCTTTTTATCGCATAGAAAGTATTCTTGTAGTTCGTCACAGCCTGTCGTTTTGCGGCCTGACCAACCAACCTTTCGCCGTTTTCCGCAAACGCGACGATCGAAGGCGTCGTTCTTGCTCCTTCGGCATTTTCGATGACACGCGGAGACCCGCCGTCCATGATAGATACACAGGAATTTGTAGTACCTAGATCAATACCAATAACTTTACTCATAATAATCCCCTTTCATAGGCAAATTAAAAAATGCAAAACCCCCAAAGGCATTCTGCTAAACCAAACGAGGACCAGACCCCACCACGGGCGTCCACCCCATCGGAGCCATTGTACTACAAAAAAACAAATTGTCAAGCACTTTTTTTGGGAGCTAAGAACCAGTGGGTATAATTCAATTATTTGCAAAAAAAATTGCATTTTGTGATAGAAAAATAATTACGTCACAAGTATACTGTGCATATTATTTGATATGAAAGAGTTGGAAAAAATGAAAAGAATTTTTGCATTATCGGATTAGATATAATGTTTTGCGTGACTTTTGATGCATTCGGGACTGATCCAGCAGGAACAGTACGAAGAAGCACCTCAAATTTTAACATACCAAATGTAGTGGTTGCTTCTGAACAAGAAAGTATATATCGAAAAATTGATACTTTTTGCCAAAATAATAGGTTCTGTTAGCGAAATTATCTGAGCCATATCAGTGTTCCGGTAAAATGCAAGAAAGACAAAAATGAGGAGGAAGTTTTGCAGAATCTGGAAAAGGCTCTCCGAAAGTGTTTTATCT
>JAIRMS010000056.1 GCA_031258475.1 Holosporaceae bacterium | reverse complement strand
CCAAAAAGATGAGGATTTTGTCTTCAAAGTTTGGGACGAAAAGAAGGATTTATCCGCATCCGGCGAACCTTTAGGTCCTTAGCATTCTTCGTGCTTTAGCACGTAGTAATTGAATTTTTAACTAAATTTTAAAAAGGTGAATGATGCACAAACATCACACGAACATTGATTCGTCTACCGCCCTCTAGTGTGTAAAAACCGTCTGCTTTTTCCGCACGACATCTATATTCAACATTGCTGCGCACGCTCCATGCCTGGCTAATCTTTTTTTCCAATCCAATTGAGAAAGCTGGAACTATTTGCGCAACCGAAACATTTTCGCCTTCGTCTTCGTCTGTTCTGTTTCTTCCTGTCAAAACGCATTTCCCATGGGAGAGCGCGATTTTTGCGTAGTACAATACATCTTCGTGCGTATACCACCCTACTCTAAATCCAAAAGAAGTCCAAATGCCGTTCTGCCTTAGAACCATGTGGTGATTATTGAGATTATCAACACCGTTACGCTTGACCTTCGCAAGGTCAATCACAAATTCGCCTGCCCAATAAAGTTGATGATGCCCTTTTCCAGATCCAAATACTAGCGTGCCGCCAAAACTATTTGCCTTTGTAGAAGCTTTACCGTTCTTGGCTACGGTTTCTGCTTCGTTGTTGGAAAATCCGCCTACGACGCCTACCCCACCGTATAGTCCATCAAAACAACTGCCACCCTCTGCGGATTCTAAAATAATTATCTGATACGCTGCAGAGACCACTGCCGCAAATTTTATCTTCTTCATATTCAGTCTCTCCAAAAATAAACTTAACTCTAAGGTATCTAAAAATTAATAATAAAGCAATACATTTGCTGATAAAAAATAATTTTGTACAGAAGAATCACTTTGAAAATGCGATTTTCATTTTCTGGATTGCTTCGCCGCGTTCGCAATGACGGAAAGTAGTAGCGTCGTCATTGCGAGGAACGCAGCGACTCCATTACCATTCCAACTACGCACCTACGGCGATCAAGCTAAATGCTGACTTCGCACTTCCAAAGTGATTCATGTATATTCTATTTCTTGATTTTCCACCACTTTTTTGTTGTATTATTTCCGGATTTAAGATGTATTTTTTCTCCAATCATTGGAGTTAGGAGTTTTTCTTTGTCGATCATTTCGGAAATCTCGTTCAACGGCTCGTCCCATGGATGATAGGCCAGACTGATTTTGCAAATGTGAACCGGCAGTAATCTTCCTGCTTTTAGATCGTGAAACGCCTTCACAACTTCATCGGTCAGCATGTGAACGTGTCTCCAATTTTGATTATGCTGCCCACTGTCAAGAATTGCGATGTCTATCGGCCCGAATTTGTTCCCAATTTCTTTGCAGTGCGTGCCGTAGCCGCTGTCTCCTCCGATGTAACATTTGAAATTTTTTGTTTTCAGCAAAAACGATCCCCAGAGAGCCCTGTTTCTGTGAAATCTGCGTCCGGAAAAATGCTGTGCGGGAAGACAAAATACGGAAAAATCTTTGTCGAGCGCAATTTCTTCGTTCCAATCCATTTCACATATGCGATCAACACCAAATCCCCAATATTCAAGATGTTCACCGACTCCGAGTGGACAAACAATTTTTTTTACTCTGGGCTTCAATCGCAGCATTGTATCATAATCCAGGTGATCCCAATGATCGTGGGTTATTATGAGACAGTCGATTTCCGGCATGTCTTCAGCTCGATATACGTTTGATCCCTCAAATGCTCTGGGAAAGAAAAAAATCGGCGACGAAACCTCGCTGAAAAGCGGGTCGACCAGAATTCGTTTTCCGTTGAGCTGAATAAGGCAGGAAGAATGACCGAACCAAATTAGTATCTCTTCGTTGATGTTCAGATTTTTGAGATCTGTTTTGATGGATTGCAGAGGATGCGGCGGCTTTAATTGCGTGCCACTCTTAAAAAGGAATTTCAATCCTGCTTTGATCGGATTTTTGAGCAGCAGAGGCATTTCGTGAACGTTGTGGAATGCGCCGTCTCTGCAGTTTGGAGATTTTTCGATGCGCTCCAGCCGTTGTCCGCGAGGCAGTCTGCCAAACATCGGCAGATGTAGGTACCACGTGATCAGCGCGGCGACACATACCACAAAGACAAGCATCTTTTTCATAAAACTCGTGTTTGTTATCGGTCCATAATATTATCCTTCTCAGATTTTTTCCATGGCTGCATGGACGAGGCTCGATTCATTACGATAACGCGTGATATGTGGTGCCAGCTGACGGGGCTCCGTTACTTCTTTCAAATTTGCATTCGGCACCGTTCACCACATCGTACAAAATGCCTTCACAGTCACACAAATACAGGATTGAAAATCTTCTCTCCTGTGTTACATTTTACTTATTAGTTTTTGTGGTTGAGAAGAGATGGCTTCGTTTCGTAGTTCTTTCGGGGAAGATTCCCTAACTTCATATGTTTCTGGAATTAAAAAATTTCCTATGCTAGACAGGGACGAAGAGTTCGAGTTAGCCACAAAATGGAAGGAAAACGCTGATAAAAAAGCTTTGGAAAAGATAATTTCCAGCCATCTTAGATTGGTGGTAAAAATCGCCAACGGCTACTCTGGATATGGATTATCAAAGGCTGATTTAATAGCCGAGGGAAACATAGGAGTAATGCAAGCTCTGCAGCATTTTGATCCGTCGATCGGATACAGATTTTCCACCTATGCCTCCTGGTGGATAAAATCAAAAATCCAGGATTTTATATATAATTCGTGGTCGGTTGTAAAACTTAGCTCCAGCAAAAGCCATCGCAAATTGTTTTTCGGTTTACGAAAACTCAAGAGCATGCTTGGTTTGGAAAATCTGTCCGAAGAAAACGCAAATCTTGTCGCTGAAAAAATGGACGTTAGCGAGAAGGACGTGTTAACCATGGAGAATCGTTTTACCAACAGAGATTTTTCCGCGAATTCTCCGATGGGGGATGACCAAAAATCCAGTTGGCAGGATCTCATGGCGGACGCCGCTGATTCGCAGGAAACCAAGTTATTAGAGAAGCAGGAATTCGAGTATAGGAAAAAAGTTCTGCATGATGCTCTAAATACTCTTTCAAAAAAAGAGTACGATATCGTGTGTTCCTATAGGCTTCACAATCCGACGAAGACACTAAAACAAATCGGGAATGCAATGAGTTTATCAAGTGAACGCGTCCGACAAATAGAAAAAAACGCCTTTTTAAAGATTCAGAAGTATGTTCGCTCCGTCGAGTGGAAAGCGGAGAAAAATTACGAAAAATTCGCTGTTTTTTTCTCCAATGTGCCCGCGTGTTTAGTCGATGCCAATTTCATTCAATAGACGTCTTTTCATTCACCTTTGCGCTCCCCCGATCCTTTCTCATAGGTCAATTGAAAACAATGGCTTATAGTTCATAGAATGTTCGTCTAGTAGTTCGGTAAAAAGGTTTCGATAGCTGGACATTCGCCCGGGCTACAAAAAGTTTCCCGCATTAATAAAGTTATCTCTTCTCGTTGTGCGGACGAAGCGGCTGAAGCGTCAAAGTATATTAACAAGATACGACCTAGAAAAGTGAGGTCAAAAAAGCTGACGCCCGGCATAGCCTCGTATTTCTCATCGTCTGAAATCGAGCCGTTCCGGTCCGTAGGATACGGTTTCAAGCCCTGTTCCTTGTAGATCCTAGGGCTTGTCGTCAGGAGAGGGATCTGATATGATAGCGTAGTTATTGTAGTATGGAGAATGACTATGCAACAATTGGCGCACAGGAGACATGATATAACAGATAGGGTATGGTCTC
>JAIRMS010000019.1 GCA_031258475.1 Holosporaceae bacterium | reverse complement strand
GTATCTTTTTCATCTCATCCTCATTAGTGACTCCTTATAAAATCACTAATCCTTACTGTTTTTTAACTCAAATTCCTCCTTACTTCAGAAAAATCGCCAGGTCTATGAAACGGACGTGGGTCAAGGGAATCATACTGGATTACGTCTGCGAACAGGCTGCGTACTTCGGTCCACCTCACACTCGCGACCGCCTCCCGGCGGCGGGGTGGGGGTACGACGCGAAGTTCGCTGCTCGTCTAGTAAAAATAGCTCGCTGGATACATAAACATGGAGGCAGAAGTGGAGAAGAGCAGAGATACTGGGAGTGGGATGCTTCATGGGTTCCGCGAGAAGAAGGGGATCAAAACCAACTTTGGATACTACATGGGGAAAACCCAGAACACCCACGAGTAGACTTGTGGCCACTCAATCCGCTCCCTGAGCCTTGGTGACGGCGAGCCTTCTGAACAGGCTCTGTCTATACAGGGCCGCCCGGGGGCGCGATTATTTAAATTTAATAATTATAATTATGTAAAACAATGTTGTTGTTAAAGTTGTTGTTTTTGAGTAACTACCATATGCAATACGTTGTTTATTAATTTAAAACTCATCGCATACATATTATCATGGAGTCCCTTGGTAATCTATTTTTTGGGTATTCCGGACATGAACTGGACGATAATGAAAATTGCTTCTGTTGTTTTATGTGCAATGGGATCCGGTTTGTCTTTTTCGTCAATCGGGCACTCTCCGGTCCTGGGATACATTATCGCCGGAATTTTGCTTGGTCCCTCAGGGCTTAAATTTATAACAGATCGAGAAGCTGTCGGATTGTTCTCTGAAATGGGAATACTCTTTTTGCTCTTCACAATAGGACTGGGCCTCTCATTTGAAAAAATTAAAAATATATGGAAAACATCGCTCGCAAGCACGTTAATTTCAACGGCATTTATATATGTCATTATGCTTTCGGTCGGATATTTTTTAAAATTGTCTCAAAGTCAAATAATGCTGATTACGTTTTGCGTTACTCTGTCGTCCACGGCGGTCACAGTTAAGTCTCTTGGCGAATTGAAATATCGCAATGACAACATCGAGGAAAGCACATTTGGTATCCTAATCGCCCAGGATTTGATCGCCCTCGTCATGGCGCTGATAATCAATTTTCTTGGATCAAATCAGGAAAACGACTATCAAATTTACCGAATAGTGGGAGTATTACTATTTGTGTTTGGATTGATATTCTACTTTTCGCTGTATCATCGACACATACACAAATTTACAAATTTTATCAAAAAACACGAAAATATGCTGACGTTGACCACGTTCGGAATATGTCTTGGTGGAGCGGTTTTAGCGGAAATCGCCGGATTATCCGCTCCGTTCGGGGCGTTCATCATGGGACTGATCCTTGGAAATTCAAATCTCCGAGAGAAGATACAGACCATAACCATTCCAATCGAAGAAATTCTTCTAATGACGTTTTTTCTTAGCGTAGGGCTATTGGTTGATCTGAAATTTATTTTCGATAACCTTCTGCTTATTATGTCAGCGCTGATTTTTGTAACATTCGGTAAAACCATTATTAATATCTTTGTGTTGCGATTTTGCGGTTTTCCATTGAAAGAAACATTCGTAATCAGTGTATTATTGGGACACATAGGAGAGTTCTCGTTTATGCTTTCATACTCTGCCCGAAAAGTCGACCTTATAAATGGTTATGGAGTACAATTTCTCATTAGCCTGACGGCTCTGAGTTTGTTTTTGAGTCCTTTTTGGCTGATTTTTGCAGAAAGATGTCGGTCCCTTGCAAAAAATGTTAACATTGCGTCCTCCTGGGAGCTTCTGAAATTTGCCAGCAGCAGAGAAGTAATCAAGCTGCAAAGTGTGAAGTCCCTCGTTCTGTGTGCCATAATCAAATTGAAAGAAAAGCTGGGGCGCAAAAAATGAGCCCTCCCCTACCCTACGCCACTTGAAAAAATGTTTAGCAAGTGATCTAATAGCGCTTCGTGTATTTGGAAAAAGGATGAGAAGATGCTTGCGGTTATAAAAACTGGCGGTCGACAGTACAAGGTGAAAGAAGGGAGTTTTATCTCCGTGGAGAGACTTCTCCAGGAAATCGGAGCGGCTGTGGAAGTTTCCGATGTGCTCATGATAGAAGACAACGGAAAAATCAAACTGGGGAATCCTACTATTTCTGGAGCGGCGGTGAAAGCGAGCGTCGTTGAGCAAAAAAAACTCAAGACTGTTCTGGTTTTCAAAAAAAGTCGTAGAAAGAATTATCGACGGAAAAATGGACATCGTCAGCCCACGACAATTCTAAAAATTGAGAGCATTAAGCATTAGGGGTTAATATATGGCAACAAAAAAAGCCGGCGGCAGCTCTAAAAACGGCCGCGATTCGGAAAGTAAGCGCCTTGGAGTAAAACGATACGGTGGTCAGAGGGTATCCGCTGGAAACATCATCGTCAGACAGCGTGGCACCAAAATAAGACCGGGACAAAATGTCGGTATAGGTAGAGATCACACTCTATTTGCGACTGCCGACGGCGTCGTTAAATTTTTGAAAAGTTATTCGGGAAGAAGTGTCGTTACCATAAGTACCACGGATTGAGGATTTAATAGACCTCTTTCGTAACCATCGTCCTTTCGGTAATTTTTGCGTTGTTCCGGTGCTCGAGTTCTCACGTACTTCAAGTACACTGCGGTTCTGCGCTCCGGCAACGCCTGAAAATTCCTCGAAATTACTCGGTTTCGAAAGAGATCTTGTTATTCTAAAATCAGTGGGAGTGGCGAACGCTCTCGATTATTTGCGGCCGAGTTATTCATGAAATCGATGGCTCCCTGGAGAATGTAGATGGCCGCGCCGCGGTCGACGACTTCTTTGCGCCTTTTTCTGGATAAATTGGCGTGAATCATCAGATTATCAACAACTTTTGTGGAAAATCGTTCATCCCATTGAACAAAATCAGCGCTTATATATTTCGATAATTGAGCCGCGAATTCCGAAATCTTTTCACATTGTTTTCCTGCTAATCCGTTCATTTGAAGTGGCCATCCAAAAATTACCACCCCTATTTTATGATATTTGACGCTTTCCAGAAGAAGTTCAAAATCTCTGTCGGTGCCTTTTCTTGCAATTGTCGTAACACCGCTGGCTATTTTAATTCTTCTGTCGGAAATCGCTACACCTACGGTTTTTTCCCCAACGTCGAGACCCATAGCCACAGATTTTGCGGATATTATCTCGTCGATTTTTATTTCCGATATATTTTTTGTGAAAAATTCTGTCATTTTAACGTTTTCTAAAGCTGAGTAGTATAACATCATCACATTTCATTTAGGATAGGGTGGCGCAAGATGTTGTCGAAACAATCTCTGGAGATATTACTTGACCTGGTCGAAATAAAGCTAAGCACAATTATGATATCGGACAAAGATGACATTCGCGAGGTCCGAAGACTAAAAAACTGTAGACATGAACTGCTTACTTCCAGAAGAGAAAGATATGTTAAAAAAATTCAAAACGACAAAGATACGATGGCAGCTATTTTCTGAAACGATAGGGAAGATATTATTTTCCACAATATTATGCGGCAATTTCTGTTTTTCCATCGTTTGGTGCGCTCCCTTGGATATTTCAACGTTTTCTAAAAATAGAGACACTGTTCTAGAGTATAAAGAAGCCATAAAATTACCTGATTTAAATCGGGGAAAGGTAAAAAAACTAAAAATTTTTTTCACGGATGGAGAGATAGACTTGAGCCTCTTCCCAAATCTTACGGAATTATACGTTTCGTCCTGCAGCGACGTAAAATTACTAAAAAATATTCCATCGACGCTGGAAATTTTTGATATAGAAGATTCTTCCGGAATTCATCTTGTACCGAAAGATTACAAAAATCTAAAACTACTCGCCATTCGGCAGTGCGAAAACGCAAGTATAACCGGAGAACTACCAGCTACGCTCGAAGAGTTATTAATAGAAGTATGTGATGATTTCAGGTTTGAGTCTGATTTTTCTCCTCTGAAAAAGATTCGACTGCTAGACACCGCCTTTAAAAATCAGCTTAACCTGGAATTGGAGGGTTGTTCTCGGCTGCAAGATTTTTCTCTCTGCGGTTGCTCGAATGTTAAATTAACCGGAGATTTTCCTGCGTCGCTCAGAGATCTGGAAATACTGAACAACAGAATGATCCCCTTCCCTTTAAATTTGGCAAGCTGCGTTAATTTGCAAAAAATATCGATCTCCGAAGAAATAACTTCCGTTGATTTGGGAGGTAGTTCTAACCTGAAAAGTATCCAGGCTCGCAATAATAAAAATTTCAGTTTGCTCGGAAAATTGCCATACACTTTGGAGTATTTAGACTTTTTCCATGTCTCTTTCGCTCAAAAACCAAATATGAATTTTCAAAACTACACAAACTTAAAGGCAGATATAGATGAATCACTTTGAAAGTTGGTCCTCATTTTCTGGATTGCTTTGCTTCGCTCGCAATGACGAAATGGTGTTGTTTTAGAGACACTCACGATCGTCATTGCGAGGCCGAAGGCCGTGGCAACCCAGTAATATTATCCCCCTGTCATGTAGAATATCTAATCAAAGAATTGACGACGCAAATCTCCATTGTTATATCATTTTGTTTTTCCATCTAGGTACAGTAGATCATTCTCATTGCGAATGCATGTTATCATTTGCCGCTCTGTGAGTCTCGACTCAGTTTGTCTATGCGATCTTGAACGAGTCTTCAGGAAAGAAGAGATTGACGTTGTTGCGCTGGGGCGCAGTAGAGTGGATGCCGAATCTTGTTCCGTTGCGGAAATACAAGCTTCTATAGCCGGCTGCGATTGGGTA
>JAIRMS010000015.1 GCA_031258475.1 Holosporaceae bacterium | reverse complement strand
CCTGAAAGACTGGAGAGGTATCGCCACAAGATATGCAAAAAATGTCAAATCATTCATTGCTGCTGTTCAAATCAGATGCATCATGCTTTGGTTGAAAATCTCATGACGACAGAGCCTAGACCAGCTTTTACATATTTTCAAAATGTTTTCATGGGTACAAATCTCCGAGTTCTCCTTTAGTAGCTTATAAAACTTCTGAACCGGAACTTTTTTTCTAGACAAATGGATTCAGCTCGAGCCAAAAGATCTTTTTGAACCTGGAACAAAACATGGCAATTCATAGCTCCTGCTGTTTTTACGCACATTGTCGAAAGCAATGCACAAAAACCCGTTGCATAAATAACAAACGATTTTCTCATTTTTTTCTCCTTAACATTAAAATATCATAGCCCGCTATGTAACCATTAGGTCAAAATAAGTCAATACACTGCTTTTTTTAAAGCGCTATTTTTTCTGGGGCTCGCGGATATTTTTTTCAACGGGCTTCAGTTCGACGATATTTTTCTCGTGCACTTCCAATTCCTTAAATTTGCGAGCGCTTACGAGAACGCGATTTTCCAGGCTTGCCACGGTTTGATTATAGGAAGAAACTGCGGATCCTATGTTTTTCCCGAGATCGGCTATGTGCTGGGTCATATCGCCAAGGCGCTTATATAATTCCTGGCCCATTTTTATTATTTGTCTGGCATTTTCCGCGAGATTTTGCTGCCGCCATCCCAGAGCGATGGTGTGCAGCAGCGCCAGAAGTATAGTTGGAGTTGCTATTATCACGCGTTCCTGCATTGCAAATTCAAGCAGAGAGGGATCCTGTTCCGTGGCGGAGGAGAAAAAAACTTCTCCCGGCAGAAACATAACCAAGAATTCTGGACTTTGTTCGAACTGCGACCAATACTTTTTTCCGGAAAGAGAGGAGATATGATTTCGAATTTGTTTTGCGTGATCTTTTAGCAGAATCTTCTTCTTTCCGTCGTCGTTCGTTTCTATTGCCTCCAGGTATGCGGACAGCGGAACCTTGGCGTCGACGATGACATGTTGATTCCCTGGAAGATATATCACCATATCCGGGCGGATTTTGGCGTCGTCGGCTTCGGATGATACTTGCTCTTTAAAATCGCAATGCTCCAGCATCCCCGCGAGTTCGACCACACGTCTCAGCTGCACTTCTCCCCATCGTCCGCGAACCGACGGAGTCCTGAGGGCCGATACCAGATGATGAGTTTCCGTTTTCAGTGAATTTTGCGTGGAAATCAGGTCGTTCACCTGCTGTTTTAACGATTCGTAGGCTCCTATTCGAGACTTTTCAAGTTCCCACAACTTATTTCCAACGCCGTCGAGGGCGCTTTTAATAGGAGCAACCAATTCTTCCATGGATTTTGTTTTCAGCGTAAAATCCGACTGGGCTTTTTCGTTCAATTGTTCAAACGACGTTTTGGCCAGGTCCAAAAACGATTGATTGTTTCTGGATAGGGCGTCCGAACTGATGACTTTAAACAGGTTCGCCAGTTTTTCCTCGGAATTTTCTAGAAATTCTATTCTGTCAGATAGGTTTTTGCACCGTTCGGAAAGGGTCGATTTTTCCACCAGCGTTTCCAGATATAGCTTTTCCAGTTTTCGCAGATCGTTGTTTTCAGAAATTAGACCGAGCAATTTTGATCGCTGTGAGAGAGCCACAAATGCGAAACAGATGGTTGCCGCCAGCAATAGCGATGCAATGATTGCAGTATTCACTGTAGGTTTCCTATTACCTGCGATAGTTTGTTCACAATATCCTCCAACTCCGGCGGATTTTTTCCTTCGGCTGATATTCTTATGAGCGGTTCTGTTCCGGAGGGGCGGACTATCACTTTTCCTCGGCCGGCTAATTGCTCTTCAGCTTCTTGGATTGCCCGCTGCGCGAATTGGCTGTGAATTATGGACTTATCTCTGACCTTTAAATTTTTATTAACCGTCGGATATGATTCGAAAAAACGCAGTTCACTGCATTTTTTTCTAAACCTCACCATGTATTCCAGGACCTTTAGACCTGCGAATAGTCCATCTCCGGTCAGGGCGTGGGACTTTACTATGACATGTCCCGATGGCTCGGCGCCGAATTCCGCGTCGTTTTTTTGCATGTATTCGGAAATATACCTATCTCCAACATTAGTTCTCACGAGTTTAACACCAACGGACGACAGATATTTTTCCAAAGCGAAATTTGCAGCAATTGTGGAAACGACTTCTTTGCATTTGCTGAATGTGGCCATCATTGCAAGTATATGATCGCCATCCAAGATTTTGCCATTTTCATCGGATATGAGGACACGATCTCCGTCTCCGTCGAACGCAATTCCAACGTCGGCTCTGTGCTGCAGAACGGCTTCACCGATAACATGTGGATGGGTAACGCCGCATTTTTCGTTTATGTTAATTCCATCAGGATAACAGTGAAGCCCGACCACATCGAAACCGCACTCCTCTTTAAGGAGCCGCGGAGCAATCTGGGATAGAGATCCGTTTGCACAATCGACGACCACTTTCAAAGTTTTTGAAAATTCACGATCAAAAACAAGAGATTCCCGAATTTTTTTGTCGTAAAAATCACATTTTTCATGGCGGCGATATATTCCAATATTCGCTCCGGTTGCTCGAGGAAGAAGCGGAACTTCCTTTAGAATTTTTTCCAATTCCTCCTCTTCATAGTCCGCCAGCTTTAGTCCAAATTCGTTGAATAACTTAACGCCATTATCATGATACGGATTATGGGATGCGGATATCATGATTCCAGCGGACGCTCCATATTCCGGAACAAAAATCGATAACTGGGGAGTGTGAACAGTGAGAAACCTAACATCTATTCCCAGAGAGCAAAAAACGACCGCCATGGCATGGCTGAACATTTCTCCGGATATGCGTGTGTCCTGCGATATTAAAATCTGATGCTTTTTTTCACCGGCAGAGCAAAACTTTACGGCAATTGCCTCAGCCAGTTTCTGGCATATTTCAATCGTCATTGGATGTTCGTTCGCAACTCCTCGAATTCCGTCTGTCCCAAATAATTCGCGCACAATAATCTCTTTACTATATGAATTTTCTAGGTATAGGATATCGGCAAAAACCGCCATCGTAAATGCAGAATGTAATTAGCTATGTCGTTAGTTATCTTGAGAGTAGAAGTGCCTTCAATGATGTGGGCGTGATTCGAAACGCTTTGGAAAAACTTGAACTGAATATTGATCCGACAAAAGTCATTGTTGTGGCAGGCACCAACGGCAAAGGCAGCGTCTGCGCGACGTTGCAGGCTCTGCTGATGGAATACGGCAAAAATGTCGGATTCCTGTCTTCTCCTCATCTTATAAAAGTCAATGAGCGCATAAAATACAACGGCAAAAATATTTCGAATAAAGATTTCTGCAGCGTTTTTAAAAAAGTGTGGGGGAAAACTCGGGATTTTGATCTGAGTTATTTCGAGTACATGACGCTGATGGCCGCAGATTATTTTTTTGCCGTAAAACAGGTGGATTTTGCGATTCTCGAAGTAGGACTTGGCGGAACGCACGACGCGGTCAACGCCGTCCCCCATGGCCTGAGTGTGATTACAAAACTTGGAGTGGATCACGGGGATATTCTCGGCAATGGTCCACTGGAAATCGCGCAAAATAAATTCGGAATCATCTCCAAAGACAATCAGGTTTTTCATTCAAAGCTATACGATGAAAACGTCGCCATATTGCTTGCGAAAACAGTTGAGGAGCAGCAAGCAAAAGCCAGAGAAGCCTATCCCTACGACTGCGTGGTCGATAAATCCGGCAGATATCCGTCGTTTTATATAAAAACACGGTGGGGAGATTTCAAAATGAGTCTACAGGGTGAAAGGGCCGCCGAGAACACTGCTCTGGCGATCACGGTTTTCGATCATTTGATAGAGGGAAAAGCCGATATTCGACAATTTCTTCCGGCCATTGGTAAAGTGATCTGGCCGGGACGCATGGAGGCGATTAAATACAGGGATCGCGACATATTTTTGTCCGGAGATCACAATCCACAAGGAATACAAAGTCTGCTGGACATATTGAAATTCTACGATTTCGACGAAGTGCATTTTGTTGTCGGTATTTGCTGTGATAAAAACCATTCGGAAATGCTTGCGAAGTTGATGCAGGTTAAAAACGCGCATCTGTATCTGACGGAAACTCCGGAAAAAACGCTATCAACCGGCAATTACGACGAACGTTTTTGCAAAACAGCGAGGTTTATGTCCTCAAAACCGATGAAGGCGCTGGATATGGCTGTGTCCCACGCAAAAGAATCCGCTGGCGAGAATTTGGTAATTGTCACCGGGTCTCTGTATCTGGTCGGCAAAATAAAAGCCAAGATCGAAGCTGAGAAGCGTAGAATGGAAAAATCACCCCGTTCCTCTATACATGGACTACGCTGAAAATGCATAGTCAGCATTTAGCTTGATCGTGCAGTCGCGTACTATAGATGAATCACTTTGAAAATGCGATTTTGATTTTTGGTTCAAGCGTAGATTTAGAGCGGGGATTTTCTTAGGCTCTGTCGTCATGAGATTTTCAACCAAAGCATGATGCATCTGATTTGAACAGCAGCAATGAATGATTTGACATTTTTTGCATATCTTGTGGCGATACCTCTCCAGTCTTTCAGG
>JAIRMS010000068.1 GCA_031258475.1 Holosporaceae bacterium | reverse complement strand
TGTGATATTTTAGATCGTATAGACTGTGGCTACCTCTTCTATAATTCATGAACATATAATACTAAAGTGTTCGCCTAAAGGCGAGGGTGTTAACCCATCCCACGTAACAACATAAAATCACTAATCCTTACTGTTTTTCAACTCAAATTCCTTCTTACTTCAGAAAAATTGGCGGGTTTATGAAACGGACGTGTCTCTGAGGTGCTGCCTGCTGTAGCGCTCCTTGCCTTAGCTCACATTCTGCAAGTTCTACTTTTTTTGTTAGATGTCTGGCGATAGTAATTGATTTAGAATACCATATATTTCAGATCAAGTCAGCTAATATATGTCCATTTGAATAATTTTTATTTGAGAGAATGTTTTTTTCTTTAGAAAGTTATTAACCAAATCCAGAATTTTACAGGCTTCGTGCTGCACTTCCAGTCCGCGCCCTCTAATCGTTTTTAAGATTAATATTTTATCTTTTCCCAAATTAACCGCCTTGTATGGAAGGCATATGGTCGAAAATTGCTCTCCGACAATTTCGTTCCAATTTGAAAAGATTTCTAGATAATCCGGTTTGTTCACGGTCTTTTGTATTAAATCCTTTGCGATGCGGGCAATTGGCAGGAGATTTTGGAGATGGCTCATGTTCTTTGCTCAAATAGTAAATATTTTCGTTTGCGCATCCTGTACAGCGCTGTTTTTGTTGGAGATACCAAAATACATTCGGCGCTTGCTTTCCAAACGTGGACGTCGTCTTCGGAATTTCCGACGTAGATAAAGCCTTTTCTTCCAAATATCCAGATCAATGCCTGAGCCTTGGCTGCGGCTCTGAGATTTATGCGATCGTCACTGGCAAAAACACCGTCGAAAATTCCGAGATAGTCTGCAACTTTGTCTGCGTAAACATGATTGCAGGCTGTCGCCAGAAAAATCGGATGACCTTTTCCCTTTTTCTTAAGAATAAATTCCAGAAGTCTTCTGTTATATTTCAGGGAAGCTGCGTCCAATTCCACCGATTCCGCGAGTTTATGTTTGAAATAGGCACGTCCGCGCAGCAGCCAGAACAGTGCCACGAATATGTTAAAAAAACGGAGCTTGATGTAGATTTTTAGCACTTTCAGAGTCACATCCCCCTCTATGAGGGTCCCGTCGAGATCCACGCAAAGGGGAAGAATAGGGCCTCTCATGTTTTTTTGGAAACGCTCACCATTGCCGGACGCAATAGACGATCGTTATATATATACCCTGTTTGAAATACTTTTATAATAACGCCGGCTTTGTGATCCGGGCTATCCAATTCGCACATCGCCTGATGATATTCAGGATTGAATTCGTCGCCCTCTTTTACTTCAGTTCTGTAAATTCCGTGTCTTTTGAACGTTGATATTAGCTCTTTCTCGCATAGCTCGATGCCGGCAAAAAACGCTTTAAGACCATCGTCAGTCTCGATTTTTTCTTTAATCGATGCGGAATTTTCCGAAACTCTTTCGAAATTATCCACCACCGCCAGCAAATCCTTTGCAAATTTTGCGTTGGAGTACCTTATTACCTCTTCTTTTTCTTTTTCCAATCTTTTTCTGAGATTTTCAGATTCCGCCATTTTGCGTAAAACGGTATCCTTGAGCATGCCGATCTCATCTTTGAGCTTCTGGACCTGGTCTTCCAGAGAAGCGTTTTCGTTTACGCTTTCCAAATTTTTTTCTGAATTTCCGTCAGATTGATTATTTTCCTCACTCATGCGCAAACTCCCGATTACTGGTTAGAAATTCCGGTAAAGATATTATTAAATAAAGCGTGGCAATGCAACTATTTTCGTTTACGCTTCTGTCCATTTTTGCCTAACTGGACGAGGACGGCGATTTTCATCCAAAGCGACCATAACAAATATCCCTTTTACAGCGTGAAACTCTTCACTTTGACTTTTTCTTCTTATTGTTACGTAGACGTTCAGAGTAATGGACGAATTCCCGATTTTATCAATCTCCGCATACACCGACACTTCGTCGCCGACGAAAATTGGCGTATCGAACGTTACTTCTTTTATCGCTTTTGTGGCGACGGTACCGCGGGCAAGTCTGGCGGCAATGCTGCCGGCAGCGATGTCCATTAACGACAGAACCCATCCTCCAAAAATATCTCCCCATGGATTTGTATCCGCTGGAACGGCAATCGTTCTCGAAACAAGAACTTTTTCTTTTTCAGACATATCCTTCTCTTCCATATCTTACATATGATTATATATTGTCTTTTAATCAAAAAGTCAAGGAGAAATGCCTCTTTTCTCCAAAAATAGGTTGGACAGAAGCTTTTATTTTTTATTATATTTAAACATCATTTATTATAAATAAGGGCATGTCATGGAATGTGGAAATTTATCAATTAAAGCGGAAAACTTCGAGGAATGCGATCTTATATCGTCTTTTCTGCAGGATTCAATATTCCACATATCGTTTCACTCTCTGCATGAAGAAAGAAAATGTTTTCGTTTGATGTTGAATCGATTTTGCTGGGAATCCGCCGACTCCTTCGATAAAAACGAATGCTATCATCGCGTTCACTCCGGGCTATACATCTACAACGTTAATTCCATCGTCGCAAGCAATAATATAATTGAGGATCAATATCTAAGCTTACTTACTCTTCACGCGTCGCAAAACGAAGTCAATCTGGTTTTTTCGGAAAACAAACACATATGTGTGGGTGTGGGTAACCTTTTGATTTATCTAAAAGATTTGCACGATAAATATTCAACTTTATCCCTTCCAATTCACAACTTTTTGAGCTAGAAATATTAACATTGTTTTAATGATTTTGGCTTATAATAGCAATGTTTTTACAGAAGAATGGAGAAAGCTATGATTTTACGCAAAGAAATATATGCTTCGGTTTGTTGTTTTCTTTTAGTTCCTGGTGTCGGAGCCGCGCACGATAGCGGCGTCCACGGCGATTCGTGGAGTTTGCAAATGCGTAGATCCGGAGATGGTCCAGTAAATGTTGAGTCTGAACATTCTCGTTTTGATGAAAACGGAGTCGTAGAAACCAAGAAGGAATCCGGCGAGCTGGCGGTTGATCCTGCTGGCAAGGTTTATATTAAAAAAAATGACGGAGAAAACAGAGAACACCGGGAAGAGCGAGTCGTTCCGGGAAGTCTCCACAGACCAGAAAAAGAAGAATTTCACGCAGTGGATAGGAGAGTTCGCGATGAAGTTCGTGATGCGCGCGTAGCTGGACAGTTCAACGAGAGAGATTCTCGCCCAGACTTTTCTGACCACCCCATTGCTCAACGCATCGAACAGGAGTTATTGGAGATCAGAGAGTTAATCGCCAGAGATGTGTCACGCCCGCCGAAAGATGATCTCAATCCATCAGAAAGATATCATATTGTTAAGAAAAAATTAAAGAAAATCAAAAAATTGAGTCGCGCGTTATTTGGCTTTGAAAAAAAGCATTTCTGTGGGAACGGAAAATTTAAAGAAAGCTGTCCATGGTATAGGAACATATTCCACAGAGATTCTTCCAAGCAAGAAGAAAATTCAAACTTTGGAAGAACTGGACACAGTTGGCATAAAATGTGCGATTTTTAAAATTGATGGGTACTGCATTCGGAACTTTACATACCCAGTGCCGGATCATTGTTCGCATCTATGAAAGTGGGCGGTGCTGTACGAAATGGTGTTGTCTTTTGAGAAACTCACGATTGTCATTGGGAGGGCAGATACCGTCTTTCGAGTCAATGGGCAAAAGCTAAATTTTCATCAAAAGGCGCTCTATTTTTCAGGATGCCGAAAAAGATGTGCATCAGTTTTCGCATAATCGCGACGATGATAACTTTTGCACATTTTCCTCGTTTTTCAAGCTTTTCCACGAAAATTTGCGAATTCCGGATTGTGATTTTTCACGACCAGCGAGCTCATGTACAGCACTTTTCTGATCTTTTTCGATCCCAGGCGAGAAATGTGCGATTTTCCGTTAACCGATGTTCCTGACTGAAAATGAGATAGCGTAATACCATTCCTTATTTCAACTATCGAAATAATACGTTGTTTTTCAGCGCCCACAAGCCATCTTTTCGATAATTAAAAATGACGTTTGGTATAAGATGGAAAAAGCGAGGGATCTGGGAGTCCTTGTTCGAATATTTTCAAGAAATTGACGATGAATGGTTTGCGATAGACGGCTCAATTATTCGGGCGAATCAGTGCGCTGCAGGCTATAGAAAGTTATGCGCAAAGCTCTCTTTCAGCGAGTCTCAGCTTTTACATGATCCTTTTTACGATCTCAGATATGATTATGAGAGAAATTGCAGATTTTGAGATTGCCAGAAGTGGTGTGAAAAATGCGACGATACCCTATGGCGCCGCGCTGAAATTAGCGCAAAAACTATAGATTTTCTGCATTTCAGCGCGGCAACACGAATCTCAAGCAATCTTTACAGAAGGCAACAAAATAATCCCCAACTTTTTTGCGCCATCGCTCTTCTCCGCTGCTCCTGCTCCAACCTCGCTTTTTCCTCCCGCGCCAACGTTTCCTTCTTCTGCAAAATATCGCCCATCTCTCGTATAATTTCCTTGATACCTTTGGTGGTTTCAGAATCCACAAACTGCACCCAAAGTTCAGGATTCGCTGACGCGATGTCATCAGATATAGCTCTTACTTTAGGATTGCCTTCACAGTGTCTACGACAGCTATCAACGGATTTTTTATGCCCGTATACCGAAGATTTCGCATTAAGATTTTGTTTAAATTCTCATTGCGTCCATCCAGTAGGAAAACGACTAGATCAGCCTTATTAAGAAGCGGTTCCATAATAGTGCTGGGTACTTTATCTGAAGTAAGGCACAGAGTAAAAGTAATAATACGACCCTCTGTAGTTAAAGTATGGCGCTAGAATCCAGTTCTGAAAACAAGCTTGCCCGGTGTATCAGAATCAGTTTTTGATGGTAACTTTCCAATTATGCGTCTCGATAGGCCTTCACCACCCATATAATTACTGTCATCATAAACCACCACTTTATGTACGCATTCCATAGCAGATACTGAACTAAACAAGGCAAGAATATACAAAAACACATTTACCAAAATACACTATTTTTCATAACAATCTCAATCAATTAAAAACAACTAACTTGTACGGTTATTCAAAACAAAATACAAGGCAAAAAAATAAGGGTTTTTTATTTCCATGGGGCCGGGTATAAACCTTACGCTTTAGCGTGAATTGCTTTAGCATTCTAGTAGTTGTAAGCTGAGGCATGAACAATACTCGAGAAAGATACGCCAAAGGTGCCTA
>JAIRMS010000004.1 GCA_031258475.1 Holosporaceae bacterium | reverse complement strand
TTATAGAAGAGGTAGCCACAGTCTATACGATCTAAAATATCACATAGTATTTTGTACAAAATACAGGTACAGAGTTTTAACGGGTCAAATAGCAACGAGAGCAAGGGAACTAATTAGAGGGATATGCGCATCTAATTACGTTGACATAGTGAGCGGCAGCCTAAGTCCCGATCATCTACATTTGCTAAAGTGGCAAGATTGGAGAGGAAGACGGTAAACAGGATAGTGAAATTTTGTGTTGACAAACTAGTGAAAATTTGCTATATACAGACAAACGGGAAAATTTGCGCCCCCGGCAATGGAGAAAAGCATGAGAATAATGACGATAGTAGGCACGCGTCCGGAAATCATAAAGCTGGCTCAAACTATAAAACAATTGGATAAATTTACCGATCATATCCTGGTTCACACCGGACAGAACTTTGATTATGAATTGAATGAAATATTTTTTAGAGATCTTGAAATCAGAAAGCCGGACTATTTTCTTGAAGTTGCTGATAAAAATTTGGCACGTACCATCGCCAATGTTATTTCAAAATCTGATGAGGTTATGGAGAAAGAATCTCCCGATGCTGTCCTATTGTACGGAGACACGAATTCGTGCCTGGCGGCCATCAGTGCGAAGCGGCGCAAAATTCCTGTTTTTCACATGGAGGCGGGCAATCGTTGCTTTGATCAGCGGGTGCCGGAGGAAATTAATCGCAAAATTGTGGATCATCTGGCTGATATCAACATGGTTCTGACGGAACATGCGCGCAGATATTTAATTCGCGAGGGAATTCCCCAGGAAACTATCATAAAAACTGGCTCTTCCATGAAGGAGTTGCTGAACGCATATGCTTCCAAGATAGATGCATCGCAAGTACTGCAAAAATTCTCTTTGGAAGAAAAAAAATATTTTGTAGTTTCGGCACATCGAGAAGAAAATGTGGATAATGAGCAAAACTTACTGGATTTAATTGATTCGCTGGATGCCCTCATAGAAAGATATAATTATCCTGTAATATTTTCTACTCATCCTCGAACTAGAGCAAAATTAGCGAATTTAGGCGGTAATTTTAATCGAAATATTATTTTTTCAAAACCTTTTGGATTTTTTGATTATCTTAAGTCGCAAAAAAGTGCCTTTTGTACTATCTCTGATAGTGGTACGATAACCGAGGAAAGTTCCCTACTGAAGTTTCCTGCGGTTACGATTCGTCAGCAACATGAGCGTCCCGAGGGAATGGATGAGGGAGTTTTGATTATGTGCGGAACGAAAAAGGATATGGTGTTAGAAGCAGTGAAGGTGGTTACTCAACAACCATATGGCTGTGTTGACTGTGTGGATGATTACGATGTCTGCAATGTTTCGACGAAAGTAGTGCGAATCATAATGAGTTATGTTGGGTATGTGAATAGAACAGTTTGGAGGAAATATGTTTAAAAATAAAATATTACTAATAACCGGAGGAACTGGCTCTTTCGGGCAGAAAATGTTGCGGCACTTTATCTCCAATACCGATATAGGAGAGATTAGAATCTTTTCCCGCGATGAAGAAAAGCAAGACCGCATGCGCGGGATCTTTAGGGATGATCGCATTAAATATTATATCGGAGATGTGCGAAATTCTCATAGCATTAATGAGGCGGTTAAAGGGGTTCATTTTATATTTCATGCAGCTGCGCTAAAACAGGTTCCGTCCTGCGAGTTCTACCCTCTGGAGGCGGTCGCCACCAATGTGCTGGGAGCGAATAATCTTCTGCAATCTGCCTGCGACAACAAGGTGGAAAGGGTTGTGGTGCTATCCACCGACAAAGCCGTGAATCCCATAAATGCCATGGGTATGACCAAAGCTCTTATGGAGAAAATCATGATAGCAAAGGCCCGTGTCGTCGATTCCAAAGAAAGTACTCTCTGTGCAACAAGATATGGAAATGTGATGGCTTCGCGTGGTTCCGTGATTCCGTTATTTGTGAAACAGTGCAAGCGGAATATGCCCATTACCATAACCGATCCGAATATGACGAGATTTTTGATGAGTCTCGACGAATCCATAAGACTCGTCCTATTCGCGTTTAACAATGCTGAGCCCGGAGATATTTTTGTGCAAAAGGCTCCGGCTTCCACGGTGTTTGACTTGGCGCTGGCCGTAAAAGAAATTTTTAATGCGAAGAGCGAGGTAAAAGTTATCGGTACTCGTCATGGAGAGAAGGCTCACGAAACTCTTGTGGGACGTGAAGAAATGTTGAAGGCGATTGATTTGGATGATTCTTATAAAATTCCGGCTGATAAAAGAGGATTGAATTACGACAGCTTTTTTGTAAAGGGAGACAAGGAGTTAAGTTCGTCGAAGGAGTACACTTCTGAAAATACAAGGCGACTGAGTGTTGATGAGGTTATTAAAAAATTGTCCGAACTTGATTACATTCAGGAAGAGTTGAAAACAAAGGAATACGTTGGAGTTTCAAAGTGAAAGTAGCAATTCTCGGAAATACCGGAATGTTGGGACACGAGGTTGAACGAGTCTTCAGGAAAGAAGAGATTGACGTTGTTGCGCTGGGGCGCAGTAGAGTGGATGCCGAATCTTGTTCCGTTGCGGAAATACAAGCTTCTATAGCCGGCTGCGATTGGGTA
>JAIRMS010000087.1 GCA_031258475.1 Holosporaceae bacterium | reverse complement strand
ATGCCTACTAATTATACCGCCTATTAAAATGTAACACAACTACTCTTATATCAAGAAACATCGAAAATTATCTGCTCTTTCCCATAGACTGCATAAATTTATGCGGAGTTAGGGGCTAATCTTTGAATTGATTTAAAAAAGGAGGTTATGCATGGACTACTTTGAAAGTGCATAGTCGGCATTTAGCTTGATCGCCGCAGGCGCGTAACTGAGAGAAAATAAGGATCGCGCTTTCAAAGCGATTCAAGTATAATCCACTGCTGGAAAAACTTATCCTATCTGCCGTCTGGCAACGAAAAATCGCATATGATCCTGAACGTTATGAATGCGAAGGTAGTCGATTTTTTGCATGGCGGCGAAATCTGAGATGGCGAGAGTTTCCAAGTCTCGATTTTTTACGGTCGCAATTGAAAAATTCGACATAAACGATTTGCGAGAATGGGCAAGCATCACTTCGTATCCCATGTCTCTAATTTTGGAGATATTTTTAATAATATCAATATTTTCCTGTTTGCTTTTAGCAAAGCCGACGCCCGGGTCGAGCACGATGTTTTCTCTTTTTATTCCCAGATTTTGCAGATAATTAACTTGATTTTTCAGCCATGATATATCTGTTCCATGGAGCATGACTATTAATTTCGCGCCGCAGTCGGCGATTAATTTAATCGTGCCAACACTCAGCTGTGATCTTATATCGTTTATCCATTTCAGGTCGTATTTTTTGATCACATATCTCACAACGTCGTCGAAATAGGTATCCACTCCGATACAATCGATATTTTTAGTTCTTTCAAGGATTTCATCGAGGCGGGCAATTTCTTCAGCTGGAGAAATTTCCACATAATTTGGACGCGTCGATTGGGCTCCCAGTTCTATGACACAGGCCCCGCATTCGTATAACTCATTTATATGATTAATTGCGGCGCCTGGATCAAAATATTTTCCTCCATCTGAGAACGAATCCGGAGTAACGTTTACGATTCCAACTAATTTTGGATCCAACACGGAATAATTCAAAGCTTGATAATTGTTAATATCCATCCTCATATTTTCTGGAATTTTGCATCCCAGGCTTGTCAGAAGATATTGAAGGAAATCTCGATTTTTTATTTCTCTGTGCGGAATGGAAAGCTGCTCCGTATCAAACGTTTCATCGTTATAACTGATGATATCTATGTCGATGACCCTTGGGGACCATCTGGGAGCGTTCAGATTCCGTCCCATTTCATTTTCGACGTTTTTTATGCGTTCAAGAAGTTCAAAAGGACCCGAGGAAGAATTTCCCGCAATAATCATATTCAAATACTGAAGATTCCAATCGTTTGGCGCGTTAGGAGGCAATATGGGAGAAGTTTCCATGACAATGGACGATTTTTCACAATTAAAAAATGCCGATAGTTTTGATATCGCAGTTCTGAGATTCTGAAATCTGTTGCCCAGATTGCTACCAATAGCAAGGTAAATCATATTCTCACCAGTCAGAACAGGTGAACGACACGCTCGAAAGATTTTTGATCGGAGGCGAGGTCTTTACCACCTTGATACGCTTCAAAACTGACTTGTCATTCAGATATACGGAAATTTCGTCATACAAAAATTTGGAGACCTTTTCTACCAAATTAAAATTTGCACCTTGCAGTTTTTTTTCAATGAAATTTATCAATTTCGAATAGCAAACCGTTTGATCGATATCGTCGCTGCAACATGCGTTATTTTCCTGGGAAAAACGTATATTTATATCAATAATAACACTGCGTTTCGCGTTTTTTTCTTCGTCGTCGTTTCCAAGGATGATCCATGTCTCGTAATTGCTGATATTCAACTGTCTTATCATGTTATAAACCCCTCACCGACCGGTCGTGTTCTTCACCGATGCGCTGATGGGCGTTAATCGCCAATTTTGAGGAAGGATTTTTATCAAACTAGCCAAATGCTCCAGACGAACCGCCAAAATATCTCCATTGTTCAGTTTTGAAACATCAAAGTCATTGCCCTCGAATATGGCTGCTGCCGTTATATAGGTCAAATTATTTTTTTCCGCGACGCTTTTTGCTAGATCATTCGATTTTTCCAAATCAAAAAAAACCAAACCTCTTTTAGCGAGCGCCTCGCCGATTATTGTCATATCTTTTTTGGATTTCGTAAACAGAGTTTGGGAAACATTTGCAATTCCCAGCGTGTATTTTGTTGATCCAAGCAAATAGAAAAGCTTCTCCAGGGTATCCCCGGAATAGGCATTAGCTAAAAATGGGGAAACCGTTTCTCTCTTGTTTTGAGGAATAGAAGATTGAGTCGGCATTTGCAATAGGAACTCGTGCCCTTTTTCCCGGATGCTTTTTACCACATTTTCCAAATGATCGATGAAATGCGGAACGATAAAAGTAACTTTCTGATTACATAGATTCGGAGCGTCGTCTATTTTTTCACCCTCACCAATCAAAACCGCAAGTCTTAATTCTTTCTGTGAGCCAATTTCCAAGCGAGCAGAATATTTGTCGAGCACGCCTGTGCCGCTTTTGGAAATTTTCGGCAGATATCCGTACTTGGTTAATTCATAAAATTCGGAATCTGAATCCACATCTTTTTTCACAATGTCATCGGAGGTTTTTTCTTCCGTTTCCACAATAGAATTTTTATCTATTATGATTCTATATTGATAGTTTAACGAACGTTCGTTTTGGAAACGATGATATACCTCCACCGCAGCGACAAATAAAATCGTCGTCGCTAAAAACACACACCATGCTGAAAGTAATTTTCTTTCCATTTACTTTTTTTTGCCGATCCTATTATATCTTTCAATGACTCTGATTGTATCAAAAGCTTTGCTTAATTGATAATCTTTTGCAGCTTTTTCTGCCAGCGATAATTTCCGATATAGAAGTTCCTGATCTTCTTCTTCGTCGTTTTTCTTGTCTTTTTTCTTTCCCAATTCGTCTATGGCTTTTTTGTTTTGAGCTTCGGCGAACTTTTTCGCTTTTTTATCAGCATCCAGCGCGTTGTTAAACAGTTCCTCGCGAATTAAAAATAAGCTTTCCGGCTTTTTTATCATTGCGTAGTCGGCTTCGATATCCGGAACTATTCCGTTCGCCTGAATGCATTCTCCACTTGGAGAGTAGTGTTTTGCGACGGTTAATCTTATGGCGGTTTTTTCGGACAGGGGCATTATTTTTTGAACGGATCCCTTGCCGAAGGATCTTGTGCCGACGATTATGGCGCGTTTGTTATCTCTTAGTGCTCCCGCCAATATTTCCGGAGCGGATGCAGTTCCACTGTTGATCAGCACAACCAATGGCAATCCGTCGGTTAAATCTCCAGAATCCGCAAAGAACACTTTGGAATTTTCCGCTACGCGTCCACGAGTCGAAACTATTTTGCCCCCATTCAAGAAAATGTTTGTGGCAGCCACCGCCTCGTCCAGCAATCCGCCCGGATTATTTCTAACGTCCAAAATTAACCCAAGCAACTTTTTATTTTCTTTGAGAAATTTCTTTATGTCTTTGGTGGTATTTTTGTCGAAAGTGGAAATTCTGATATAACCTATATTATCCAAAATCTCCGCTTTTACTGATTGGATTTTTATGATATCACGCTCGATTTCGCAATCGAATGGGATCTTGTCGCCACGCTTTATTTTCAATTTTACTTTTGTTTTCGGCTTTCCTCTCAATTTTTCGAGAGCTTCCTCGGCTGTTATTCCATTTATGCATTCATCGTCCACATATATGATGAGATCTCCGCTTTTTATGCCGGCTTTGTAAGCAGGAGTATCGTCGATCGGAGAAATAATGCGAACAAATCCTTCGTCTATCATTATTTCAATGCCGAGCCCACCAAATTCTCCTTCCGTCTGATTCTTCAAAGACGCAAACGCCTTCTCGTTTAAATAAGAAGAGTGAGGATCAAGAGAAGCCAACATGCCGGCGATCGCTTTTTCAGTTATTTCACATTCGGATAAACCCTTGACGTATTCCGTGCTGATCAAATTACAAATCAGCTGCAGAAACACCGAATACTGCATTTCCTGCGGAACGTTTTTTTTGATATTTTCCGGAATAATAAGAGAACATTTCTTTTCTTCGTTGTTGCTTTTCAGCAGCTCGTTGGAAGATTTTTCTAATTTTTTTATGTCAGATTCATCCCGGACAACATCCTTAGAAGAGCTTCCGGCATAGATGCTGCAGGAGCAAAATCCAAACAGACAAACGCCACAAAGTAACAGAGTTTTCATTGTTTTTCTTTTCCCTTTTTTTCTATCGTTTCCAGCAGCCAATGGCGAGGATCAAGGGGCTCGCCTGATTTCTTTAATTCCATTTTAATTACAGGATCATCCACGGTTTTCTCTTGCATCCTTCCCACATAATCTCCAATTTCGACCACGTCTCCGGTTGATGAGAAAAGGACATCCATACCGTACAAAAACACTCTATATTCGCCGTTGCTAATAATCAAC
This sequence comes from Holosporaceae bacterium, assembly GCA_031258475.1. GTDB lineage: Bacteria > Pseudomonadota > Alphaproteobacteria > UBA3830 > UBA3830 > JAIRMQ01. The sequence goes on along the minus strand of JAIRMS010000087.1, from coordinate 16,693 downwards.
ATATTTCCGTAGTTCAAAAACTTTCCGGAAAATACAATCAATCCATTGGCCGGAGAAGTTACCAGGGCGCCGCTACAAGTTTCAAAGGAGATGTGATAGATCATTTTGTTATTTGCGCCTTTATCTCCAAATTCCGTTACGATTTTTCCAACAACAGGGTAGGCTAGTGTTAATTCGGTCGACACTTTTGTATTTTTTAACACTCCGATCGCGTTTTCAGCTTCCAGCTCTGCGTCCAGTTCTTCCAGGGACTCCGATTTCGTCGCCAGATGATAAACCACGTCGTTCTGAATTGTATTTTCCACGCGAGTCTTCGCCAACTCTTCCGCCAAATTTTCTATATCTTTTAATAATTTTTCATATTCGGTCATCGAAGTCTCTAAATTTTGCATTTTCGCTTTCTTGTCTTTTTTCAACTTCGATATTTCTGCGCCGGTTTTTTCCAGCTGAGAATTGACGGATTTGAAGTAGGACGAAAAGTTTTTGATAATAATCGAACATTTTACAAAATCGTTTTTATCGTCCGTTTGCGTCAAAACCAATAGATCAGAAAAACGTTGTATATCAAATAGAAGCGTAAAGCATCTACTGATAATCTCATAAATATTTCGAATGAATGGAGCAAAGGTTTTCTCTTTTTGGCTGAGCAGCTCCGTTTCAGCGGATAATTTGGTGATTTTTTTTTCAAGTTCCTGAATCTTCTTACACAATTCCCTCATTTGAGCTGGTTGACTCATCGAACTACTTGCGTCTAGCGCAAAGACATCGGAAAACATCAAAGATAACAAAAAAACACAAAAAAACTTATTCATTAGACAACTATATTTTTCGAAGTTCCTGTTTTTATGAGAGTTCTTCCTATTGAGTGATAATTAAACTCAGCCGCGTCAGATAGAGTGTAAATGTTTCTGAGATCTATCAACAGCGGATTTTTTACTCGTCGCTTCAGTTCTCTTAGATTAAGAGCTCTGAATTCGCTCCAGTCCGTTAATATTATTACCGCGTCTGCATTGTTGCAGTTATCGTAGGCGTTGTCGCTGAATTCTATTTCACCAAATATGCGCCTGGCTTGCTTGGAAAAGGAAGGATCGTAAATTCTGATATTCGCTCCCTGCTCCACAAGTGCATTAATTATATCTATGCTCGGACTATCGCGCATGTCGTCGGTGTTGGCTTTGAAAGTAACTCCTAGAATAGAAATGTTTTTTCCTTTTACGTCCCTATCGCACGCCAGCAGAATTTTCTCGATCATTTTTTTTCGCCTGGCATTATTGGACCTAATCGTTTCTTTTACGAGTGGCATATCTACGCCGAGTTTGCCGGCAAAGTTCTCCAGTGCAGATGTGTCCTTTGGAAAGCAGGAGCCACCGTATCCTGGGCCAGCCTGCAAAAATTGGTCGCCGATTCTTTTATCCAGTCCCATGGCAAGGGCCACCTCGTTTACATCCGCTCCGCAGGATTCGCACAGATTGGCTATCTCGTTTATAAAGGTGACTTTCATCGCCAGAAAAGCGTTTGACGCATATTTTGATAATTCCGCCGTTTCCAAACTTGTAAAGACGATTGGCGTGTTGAATACATAGAGCGGACGATATATATGCGAAAGAATTTTTTTCGCCTTTTTGCTTTCGATTCCAAGAATCACACGATCCGGGTGCATGAAATCCTCTATGGCGGCCCCCTCCTTTAGAAACTCTGGATTAAACGCGATATCGATATCAACGCCCCGGTTCAGCAAAAACTTTTTCACCGACAGAGTGGTTCCCACGGGAACCGTAGACTTGATCACCAAAACCGCTTCCCTGTTTATATGGGAAGAAATCTCATCCACGGACTGATACACGTAGGATAAATCTGTGCTGCCGTCAGATTGGCTGGGAGTTCCCACGGCGATAAAAACAATGTCCGCTTCTTCGACGCTATCGCGGATATCGGTGGTAAAAGTCAAACGCCCCGCCTGGGTATTCTTCACGATCAGTTTATCGAGACCAGGTTCATATATTGGAACGTGTCCCCCCTGGAGCTCTTTTATCTTTTCCGCATTATTATCGACGCATATAACGTTGAACCCAAATTCCGCAAAACAAACTCCGGATACCAATCCCACATAACCCGTTCCAATAAAAGTGATTTTCATCCCTTATTCCTGCAAAAATCTTCCACGACATGACTTAGCGTTTCGTTTTGGCCTGCCACATGCAGGATTGCCGCCAACAATCCGCTCTTTGATCCGCAGTCGAATCTCTTTCCCCTGAACTTGAAGCCAGTTAACCCATGGGATGGGATCATTTCCAGAATGGCGTCGGTCAGCTGTATTTCTCCTCCGACTCCAGGTTTTAAATCACCTAAAACGTCAAAAATCTCATGGGATAGCAAATACCGTCCGACTATTGCGTAGGTGGATTTCGCGGATTCAATCGATGGTTTTTCATCCACGGATTTCGCTATCAGTAGCTGATCGGTTTCGCGCTCCACATCCAATATTCCATATTTGTTTACTTCCTGTCGATCAACGCCCATGGACGCCACCATATTGGATCCATCGTAGAGTTTTATCATCTCTCCGAGGCACGACTCGCTGTGTGAAATGAAATCGTCGGCCGATATGACAGCAAAAGGTTCTTTGCCGATCAGATTTTTGGCACACAAAACCGCATGCCCCAGTCCAAGAGGAGCATTCTGCCGCACGTAGCAGACGCTCCCCATTTTTATATTGAAATACTCCGTATTGGCGAACATGTAGTCGAAATAATCTTCTATTGAGTCCTTCCCATGACGCGTGACGAAAATAAATTCCTCAATCCCAGCTGTCACCGCCTCTTCAAATGCGTAGTGAATCAGCGGCTTATCAATTATTCCAAGCATCTCTTTGGGAATGGCGCGCGTTATCGGAAAGAATCTTTTTCCCAGACCGCCGACCGGAAATACTGCCTTGCTAATTTTCATAAACATGGTCCATAAATGATTAGCGGTATAATACATGGATCCGCAATGCCGATCAATAAAACGGGATTGTCAAATTGCTATGGATAAAATTTATGCGGCGGTAATTCTGTGGCCAGTGTATCAATTGATTTGGAAAGCATTCTGTTTTTCGGCACAATTCCCGTCGTTAAACCTAATCGACTTGGTAAAGCAAAAGAGTTATAATCCCAGCCGTTTGCGTTTGTTAGACGAATATGAAATTTGAGAAGAGTAGGCTGGAGACCGTCGTACCGACAAGAATAATTGGTCCCATAAGGATAAATTATAACAATCAAACGGAGCTGTGTCATATTCCCATGGCTACGTTTGAGGCTCCCTTGTGGAATTCGACAAAGCGCGGAGCACTGGTATCGCAGGCGACTTCTGGCATATATGTGGGCGTCATCGACGATATTATGACAAGATCCATAATTCTCGAAGCGTCAGATCTTCGGAATGCGCTGACGTGTAAATTCTGGATCGAAAATAACAGAAAATTCATTGCTGAGGCGGCAGAAAAAACGAGTAACTTCGCAAAATTTAGAGATTTGCTCGTGGAAAATGTGGGACGACTACTCTATGTTCGCCTGGCCATCGAAACCGGAAACGCCTCCGGCCACAATATGGTCACCGACTCCGCTGATCTTGTCGCCGAGCTCGTCGTTTCCAAATGCAAAAATATAAAATACGTTTCCGTTTCCGGAAATTACTGCGTCGACAAAAAAGCGTCGGCCATAAACGGAATTTTGGGAAGGGGAAAACGCGTTTCCGCAGAAATCACGGTTTCTCGCAGCATCTGCCGACGGATTTTGAAAACCACTCCGGAAAAAATTGTGGATTTAAATACCAAAAAGAATTTGATAGGCAGTGTCTTATCCGGGGGAGTTAGAACCGCAAACGCGCACTACGGAAACGCGCTTCTGGCTGTATACCTCGCCACCGGACAGGACGCGGTGAATATAACAGAGGCATCGCAGGGGATTACCTCTGCCGATTTATCCGGCGATTGTCTGTATTTTTCAGTCAATCTTCCGAATATTATCGTGGGTACCGTTGGAAACGGAAAGAAATTGCCGTTCGCCGTGAAAAATCTGGAGCAAATGGGATGCGATCCCTCTGATCCGCATTCGTCCCGCAGGCTGGCGGCTTTGATAGCTTCCGCCGTGCTTTGCTCGGAGCTTTCTCTCATGGCTGCGCTTGGAAATCAAGGGGAGCTGATGCGCTCGCATAGAAAGCTGGAGAGAAAATGCGAATAGGAATCGATGCGATCGCTTTTTCCACATCCAAATATTTTTTAAGCCTGGAAACGCTGGCCCAACATCGCAGAGTGGATTATGCGAAATATTGTCTCGGTATTGGACAAACAAAAATGTCCGTTTTCCCACCCAACGAGGATATCGTTACCATCGCAGTCGACGCCGCCCAAAAGGTCATGTTGCAAACGGAAGACAGGGACAAAATTGACCTTTTAATATTTGCGACAGAATCAGCCTTTGATCTTTCCAAATCTGCCGGAATATATGTGCATAATTTTTTAGGATTGAGGAAAGATTGCCGAGTTTTCGATCTAAAGCAGGCCTGCTATTCTGCGGCGGCGGCGCTGCAGATGGCGAAATCACATGTGACTGCCAATCCAGATTCAAAAGTTTTTGTTATTGGATCTGATACCATAAAATATTCTCCCGGAACGTCTGGAGAAGCGACCCAGGGCGGAGGAGCCGTTGCGTTTATAGTTTCCAAAAATCCGAGAATTTTAGAGGTGGAATCACATTTTGGAGTTCACACCGAAGATGTGATGGATTTCTGGCGTCCAATTCATCTAAAGGAAGCGCTGTTCGATGGGAAATTATCCGCTCACAATTATCTGAAATCTCTGGATATTTGCGTTAAAATATATTTGGAAAAGGCAAATCGAACGATTTCCGATATTGATCACGTTTGTTTTCACGCTCCGTTTGGTAAAATGGCCCAAAAGGCCAATAATCATCTGTTTAAATGTAAATCAATAAACGAAACGCTGGTATATAACTCCATAATAGGAAACAGTTGCTCGGCCTCGCTTTTCATTTGTTTTATCTCTCTTTTGGATAATTTCTCAGCAAATCTTGCCGGCAACAGAATTGGTTTTTACAGCTATGGTTCCGGAAGCGTTGCGGAATTTTTCAGCGGCATTGTGGCGAAAAATTATCAGAAAATGCTACGCGCAGAAAATAATCGAGCCATGCTCTCCAACAGGCATGAAATCTCGTTCATCGAGTACGAATTGCTTTGTGACGGTAAGCTTCAGGATTTTCATTGCTACGAAAATATGGGCAACACAGTTCTGCATGACATTACAAACAATAAAAGAATATACAGGAGCGCAACCTAGAACTTCTTTTGAAATCCTTATCGGCAAGTGTGAATTGTCCATGTATAAATGGACAGATTGGATGAAGAACCAAATCGGAAATACCGCATATTTTTTCTCATCTCTAGAATCCATAGTTGTCAATCCCATCTAAACTTCTCCACACCTGGTAATTCCGTTTCGGAAGGCCTGGAGAGCGGGGGCGGGATAACTGATGGTCGGGATGAAGTATAAAAACTATAAGGATCATCTTGTGAAAGTCTTTGCTTAAAGCACCATTCTCCTCTACAAACAATTCTAGACGGCCTATTGCCCCATTGCGCAGCCTGCTGATCAGCTAGTTTGCGCATTTCCGGCCAATTTTCCGGGGCGCTCCAAAGGATCCACAACATCTCCTTTTCATCGATTGCTTCTACCCTTAAATACCAAGGTGATCTCGAAGTTGGAAACGTTATGTTGGCAAAAATTTGCCATGGCTGCAGCACCCCTCCGCCATAAGAAAAGGAATAGCAATGTAAACCAGGAAATTGGTTCAATATCCCAACATTGTCTCCGGGGTTCACAACAACTTTTGCAACTTCTTCACGATCGCGAAAAACAGTTACAATTATTCTATCTGGCAGAGATGATTCAGGAGTCATTGCATGTGCTACTGCTACACTCCATGTAACAACAACTGTCAGCATCGATTTTAGTATCATTCTCATTCATTTTCTCCTTTTGTTTTACAAAGCATACTCGCATTCTCCAATTATATAAAGTATCCAATAATACAGCATAAAACATTCTATAATACGGTATAAAAAAATAAAAACAATGGGAAATATCCGTGGCAATTTGCACTTATTTTGTTTTGTCGATTTTTGCGATGATTATATCGTTAAATTTTTTCGGCAATTCTACAATGTTTAGCCAATTTGGCAGATTATTGTTAGCTATCATGTGGGCAAGACTCATTTTTTCCATCTTCGGATTGATTTTAGTCCTTCTTACGAATATGTAGGAACTGTCTGTTACTTTAAGGATGGATTTTGCGATTTCCTCGTCATATTCGTCTTCCATAATTTTGTATGAGAAGATTATTCCCTTGGTCTGGCGATGATACGGCGCGCCAACAACGCTGTGTTTCGTATGGTAAAGTATGGCCGGACCGTCGTTGGAGTGGGCCATTATCACGATTGGCTCTGGGCTTAAATTATCAAGTAATTTGAATAGCTCTTCCGATGTATAGGGGCTTTGGGTTGTTTTGCTTTCTTTTTCTGGATCCAAATAGGAGGCGCAAAATAAAACCAATATGGAAAGGAAAGCGGTTATAATTATTCTCCACAACCTATGAAGAGATTTTGTGAAATCGCTGTTCATTCCAAAATCAACGATTAGCGGCAATCCAAATAATGCGGAATACGGTAGCATCCTGTATGATATTCCGGCAAAGACTGTGTAACATCCAGCATTGGCGATCAAAATCTGCCACGTCAGACCTAAATTTGTCGATTTTCCCCTGATTAATTCTACGACTTTGCTAACCATGGCAATTGCTGTAACCACAGAGTAGGCTGTGAAAGTCGCGCCTGCCCCCAGGGTGAACGGTGACCGCATTTCTTCAACTCTGTACAACCAGATTTCCTTCACGTAATCGTCGATGTTGGCGCACATTCCGTCGAAAAACATTGGATACATAGAAAGAAACGCATAGGCGATGAGTAGAAACCATGAAAACGCCGTCACTATTCTAATTTTTAGACTGAGCCCTTGATATATCATGATAATGCCGAAATAAAGGGCGCCAAAGGTGAACAACGCCATGTGCAGAACAGATATTTTATCGTATTCAACCGTGGAAACAAGCGGAAACAATATTCCTAATAATATAATGGCCACAACGTGCCAGTATCGGAATATCAGACTTTCGAGGTGTTTTTTATCAGCTATCGCGTAGGGAACCACGGTTAATAAACAGCATATGGTCAAAATGTCACCTTCCAGGTCTGAAAAGAGAAAGATTATAATTCCAATGTCACAGGCTGTTGATAGATTTTTTTTGAGAAGGCATCTGAGCTTTTCAACGTTTGAAAATGAGTGAATGAACAAAACTCCGTCCATCAACAAAATGGGAATTAGTGTTTCTGGAGAAATCCAAACGCATAAAGCCGCAATCGTTGCCGCCTTTGCGCAGAAATCTCGATTATCAAATTTTGATTCAATGATATCTATGATGCTATTTAGATAAACGATGATGAACAGCATTATAAAAGAGTGATGATCCGGCCGTCCAAAAATCCCAAAAGGCAAAATAAAAGGATGGGCGGCAAATATCGCCGTCAGCAGAAACGCGTCGTTTTTTTCCATTATTTTTTGGCAAACATTGAAAAAGACCATGATGGTTACGCTTTTTATGATCGGCCCGATGACAAATCCGACATATTCTATGGACTGGTTTATGGAATTTACGAAAAAATTCAAAATGTACGTCGGGATTATTATGAAAAAATCGTAAAATCGCGTCCAGTGAAGAGAGCATCCAAATGGAACATTGCTTCTGGAAATAACGTTATTCGATAGATCATAGTGGCTGAAAAAATCCCTTATTCTAACCAGCCTCATGTAATCGTCGGTATCCGTAAAAACCATACGGAAACCATGCATTTGCAGCTGATAATCGACGTTTATGAGCAGCCCCACAGCTAAAAGAATGATTATTTCTGATCTATTTTTGTATAACCAACTTGCCAAAAGATTTTCTCACAAAACAGATGTTTTCCTAAAAATATCTGAAAATCGTTTAAATTCTATTAAACGATCGCTTTCTTCGCTGTTAAAACGTCGCACCCGATCGATCCTATTCCCGAATTATTTCAGAGGCAGGTTTTTTTCCATGGATAATCTGATGGATTCTCGAAAATATTTTTAGGATCAGATCATATTTTTCCCTGAACAACGGTATGGCTTCGACTGCGAACGCTCCTTCGGCAAGCGCTCCTTTCCAGTTTTCAAGATTACCACCCGCAGCCAGATGTTCTCCGAACAAAATATTGCGAGATCGCTTGCTGGAGCAGGTCAGGATCACATCTCCAACACCTCCCAGTTCAAAAAATGTTTTTTCTTCACCTCCCAGCGCGGCGGCGAGTTCGGCCATTTCTTTTATTCCGTTTGTAATCAGCTGCGCCGTGGCGTTGTCGCCCAATTTTAGACCGGAGAGAATTCCGCACCCAATTGCCAGAACATTTTTTAGAGCTCCGGCAACTTGAAGCCCTATATAATCGTTTATTGCCTCGATTTTAAACGTCGTGGTCGACAGAGACTTGGAAATATTTCGAGATAATTCGAAATTTTTCCCCGCAATGTTTACTCCAGCCGGTAGTCCCTGGGCAATCTCATTTGCAAAAGATGGTCCGGAAAAGATTGCATAGTCGTTGTTCAGAATTTCCTCGAAAAGATCGCTCTGCAGTCTCCCGTTTTCAACGTCAAATCCTTTGGAACACAGAACAATGGGAACCGAGATTCCAAAGTCTTTAATCTGCCTGCAGATGGACAGAACGACCGACGTAGGCACGGCTAGAAAAATTATATCGCAATTTTGAATTTGGGAAAAAGTACTGCTGCATGAAATATTATCGTTTAGCCGTATCCCTGGCAGATATTGGGGATTGGCGTGCGATTGATTTATATCCGTTGAGGTGGTTTCTTCTTCGCTGATTAGAAAGACTTCTTCAGCTTTTTCGCTAAAACATTGAGCGATTGCGGTTCCATAATTTCCCGCTCCAACAATTCCGATTTTCTTTAAAAAAGTCACAGCAAATAACCAATCAAAACAAAAAGATGTAGGTCTTCTAAAAGATTTAATCTATACTCTTACCCAAGTTTACAAATAGCAAGAGTATGTTGAATATTTTACTAAAAAAGATAATCGAAAATATTTATCTTAAAAAAATCGGAAGCGTAATCCAAAAATATTGCGAGCAACTACTGATGGAAATTGGCAAAATTCCGGAAGAGTATATGTTGCATATCAAGAACATTTTCATTCTAACATCATCCTATGGATTGGCGTCGTTTTTTATCTATCCGGAGTTTAGATTTCATGTTTTTATAAAGGAATTTTTTTCTCTGCTATGCGCCTACGGAGCCGTTTACTTTTGGTTTGTCGATAGAATAGAAAGCGAACTGCCTTTTAAGGTGGCGGTCGGCGTTACGGCCTGCGTCGCTCCAGTTTGGTTCATAAACAATCAGTTCGGAGTGGCTTTTTTCACATTAGTTTTGATCATCTTTTTCGAATTTGTGGTTTACGAATATATGCGCGGATGCAGTTTGTTTTCCGGCGCAATTCCTGTCTACATAATTTGTGAAAACAAACAGGATGCGGAGCATGCGAAAGAGTTTTTCTGCGACTACAAAATATTAGAACTGATAGTTCTATCTGATGAAAAAAGTACCGGATATAGCCAGCTAAAATCCGTGGATAATATAAAAAATTGGTTGAAAAAAATAGGTTATGTGCCGTTTTATCCGTCACCAAGAAGATTCATGTATTTCACAGCGAAGGCAAACATGGGTAATCTCTGGAAATTATTGGAATTATCTGCCAATTTTTCCGTACCACTGTTTAAAGCAACTCAAAATATTTCAAACGAATATGGCGAATCCTCGCTCACCGTTTCTCCGATTTCCATCGATGATTTTGAGGTCGCAAACGTTTCTCAATCCGATAAAGCGGCGTTGTTTTCAATCTTCAAAGGTAAACGCATATGGATATGCTACGACGGCAGAGGAAGTATTTTAGATTTGATTTGTCTGACTTCTTCCGTAAGTTCTGTGGATTTAACGGTTCTATGTGAATCTGAAAGATTGATGATAGAGGCGGAGCGGGAATTGGCCGGCAAATGCCCCGGCAAGAACTATAAGATAAAAATTGTAGATATGAATTTACTGCGACTGCAGGCAACTAAGCCGGACATTTTCTTTTATAATATGCCGGTCAGGTCATTTTCTTCCGGAGAAGAAAATCTGAAGGAAGCGGTCGCGAAAAACGTGCTGGATACCAAGAAAATGATAGATTTCGTCCAATCCAGCAAAATTTCCCATGTTTTTATTATATCGAGTTCCAGAACGCTAAACGCCAATAATTGGATCGGAGCAACTCAAAAACTGGGGGAGCTTTTTGCTCAGTTTGCAGATTCGCAGAACAGGAAAAGCCATACGAAATTTAAAATAATTCGAATTCCCGAAGAGGCGACGAGTTCATCTGGAATTTTGGGGAAAATAATCTCGTCAATTTTTTTAAATGGATATGTAAACGTTGATTTTCCTGATTCTGAATTGAAAGGAATTTATCATAGAAAAGACGTGTTTCCGCTTTTTGTAAAGACGATCGCTTCGCTTATGAAAGGCAACGATTCCACCTCTAGCGTCTATACCGTAACACCGCAAAACGAGGTGGTTTTTGAGGATTTTGTAAAAGATGTATGCGGCGTTCTTGGACTGAGAAAGAACAAAGATACGCGCGTTGTTTATAATTGCAAATCCGAAGAGATAAAATTGGATGATTTCCTCAATATCACCGAATCCTTTGAAAAAACTTCGATCCCCTGCGTATTGCGCACAAAATTTTCGTGCACTAGTTCGGAAAATTACGATCATATATGGACGATTGAAGAAATCGCAAACATGACGACGCGTGAGCTGATATCGGCGGTGTTTCAAAGTCTTCGCGAAAAAATATAGTTAACTGTTGGTAATCTGTGGAATCTATAACTTTTTCCTGTGGAAGCAAAACGTTTTTGGTCGGCGAGTACGCAGTTTTGTTTCGTGGAAGCGCAATCGTTCTGATAACTCCACCAGAATTTAAACTGATAGCAGAAAGTGGTAAATCTGACCTGATCGGAGTAGAAAAAAATTCTCCGGCATATTTGTTTTACGAATCGCATGATTTTGGTAATCTTTCAATATCATTCCACGATCCCCATAGTGAATCCGGAGGATTTGGAGCGTCGAGTGCTCAATTCACCTTGCTCTATAAGCTATATCTAAAACTGAATCGGCAAGAATTTGACATCAACGCTTTTCTAGGAGAATATGAAAAAACATCCCCGGGGAGCGGCGCAGATTGTGTCGCCCAGTATTTTAATCACAGCGTTTTTTTTGACAGTCGAATAAATAAAGTCGAAAAAATAGATTGGCCGTTTCAAAACCTTAGTTTCGCCATTTTCAAGACGACCAACAAAGTTGCGACTCATTTACATCTGCGCGAACTGCCGTTCGTTAATACAGAAGACCTTCAAAAATTAGTCCTTGGCGTTAGAAAAAGTTTCTCAGGCAGTGACGAAAAGTATTTTTTGGAGAATGTTCATGCTTTTTCCAATCTGTTGAGGAAAAAAAATCTGGTTGCGGAACAAACCGTCGAGATAGTTAATAATCTCCTGAAAATTGAGGGAGTAAAAGCCGCCAAAGGATGTGGAGCGCTGTCGGCGGACACGATCATCGTGATTCTAGAAAAACAAAAAGAGGATGTTTTGATAAACTACGCAGAACAGTCGTGGAGTCTAAAATTGATTCATAAATAGCATTGGACGGAACCGACAGTGTAATGGATTGCTTCGCTCCGCTCGCAATGACGAGGGAGGAGGCAGCTATCTACCTTCGTCATTGCGAGCCCGTAGGGCGGCGGCAATCCATACCATAAAATATGGATTCCACTCCCCTCTCTTCCAAAGCAATTTATGTATATAATCTATTTTTATAAAATAATATCATTAATTATTCAGTGATTTTGAGAAAAAAATGAAGAAAATACTATCTACGATTGCATTGTCGATGATTTTCAGTTCCGATGCGATGAAAATAGACAGGGATGAGCTAAAACGCCAGGCTGAGGCGCTTAGATCCAGAATTATGCGCCTGGACCCCAATGCTGCAGTATTTGATGGATCTTATTTGAATAGTAGAGAAGTTAGATATTTCTGCTACCGTATTCCCGGAGAAATATATTCAGCTTCGAGGGCTCCGACACCACATGAAGAACATGCAGTCCTTTCGATCATGGGTTTACTTGATTCCTGTGGCACGCCTGTCCATGAAGTAAGAATTATGGATGCAGGATCACTGGTTCGCGCCATGCAAATATCAGACTACGAAAAAGCATCTATTTTATATTTGCTAGACGCTTCACCCGGGGAAGCATGCTCCTTTATTCAACAGTTTCTGTTAATAACAAGTAAATTTCAGGACGGTTATACGAAAAATAGAGTGGTAGATGCAATAGTTCACGGCTGTGAGAAAAGCAAAATTTACCGTGACGCTTTTATTACTTTAATTGCGAGGTTGGTGGCTGAACCTTCAATATCCACTCATTATATCGCTGCTTTTGCTGCGGTAGCTGGTCAGACAAACCGTCTTACCGGCCCACTGAGTTTTCTTAGAGGACAGAGCAAGTCTAATTATAATGCAATTCATATTGCCAATCTAGCAAAAACCCATAGGTCGTTATTTGGTCCTATTGGTAATGTTTTTTACGACTTTTTGGTTCTATTTCATGAGGCCGGTCATTCGATATCTGCGGATTTTGTTGATGCTGCCTCTGCTTTTGGCCTCTGTGAGAATATATTTCTCATTTCATCAAATTTTATGCATATCGATGTGTATCCCCATGGTCTCAACCAATTAATACAGCGGATTAAAAATAATTCCTTATTTAGACAACAGATTCTTCAGATTTTAAAAAAATATTTTCCCGAGACGAATGCTGATGGTCTCGAATTGAAGCTGAGCGACATAGCTTTATCCAGATACATGCAAGAAGTATTACTGTTGCATAAGGAAGGAGAGATTTTTCAGATTAAAGGATTATTTGCTGTCAAACATGGCGGCAGAAAAATACTGTACGTGAACTCTCTTAGCGATTTTGCTTTATATTCACAAATGGGATTACCCATTAGATCGGATCATCTTAGTGCATACGATTTCATAAGTCAGATACTTTCACAAATTTTCATATTTTCAATGAATTTTGAATTCCATGGGGCCATGTTGGCCGTCCATGGCGATAGCATGGAATCATACTGGCTGAGACTAGTGTACGGAGGCGGAAAACTGGCTCGGCATCTGAGACGAGAACAAAGGCTATCTGCTCAGATGCCTCTTCCTCTTGTACTGGACTGGCTGTCCGCATTGGGTATGTATCATCCAGAATTCCCTGTGCTCTCGATGCCCATGCTGACATATGAGCCAACTTCCTGAGAAAGACACTCTTCCAAAGCGATTCACGTATAAACATGGCGCATTTTAGGACGATTCGTATACCAAGGATAGAATGCCGAGCGATATTGTTGTAGGATAGCGCGGCGTAGTGTTTGGGGTACTGCAAATGAACGACAAAATTTCCGGGTTTGAGCTGGCAAAGCGCAGCGGCGAAAAAAAAGCGATTGCAATGATCGTCGACGGAGTTGCATCGGATCTTTCGATTCATATCCCTGAGACTGCTGCCGTTGAGTTTATTACAAAAGACCATCCGTCCGCTCTTGAAATTATGAGGCACACCAGCTCGCACATTCTGGCCCAGTCGATAAAAGAATTGTGGCCGAACGCAAAGATATCCATTGGTCCGGTGATAGAAAACGGGTTTTACTACGATATTTCCTGTGATCACCAGATAACTCCGGACGATTTCGAGAAAATCGAGAAAAAAATGCGCGAGATCATCAAAGCCGATCACAAAATTAGCCGCGAGACCATGTCGAAATCTGACGCAATCGCCCTGTTCGAAACGATGAACGAGCCGTTTAAAGTCGAGCTGATACAGGATCTAGACGTATCCGAGGTCACTCTCTACCGGCACGAGGACAGGTTTGTCGATCTGTGCCGCGGTCCTCATTTGCCAAAAACTGGGACAGCATCCGTTCATTTTAAAATAATGAAAGTGGCCGGAGCCTATTGGAGAGGCGACTCGAAGCGCGATATGCTACAGAGAATCTACGCCACATCGTGGTTTACCAGAGAAGAACTGGATCAATATCTGCATAATTTAGAAGAGGCGGAAAAGAGAGATCACCGAAAAATCGCCCGGGATATGAATTTGTTTCACATGCAGGAGGAATCTCCCGGGTGCATATTCTGGCATCCAAAGGGATGGACCATGTACAACGCGCTGAAAGATTATGTGAGAAGATGCATCCAAAAAGACGGATATGTGGAAGTATGCACTCCACAGATGATCGATCGCTCGCTTTGGGAAGCGTCTGGGCATTGGGAAAAATACCGCGAAAACATGTTTATCGCCGAGTCTGAAAACAGAATTTTGGCCATCAAGCCAATGAATTGTCCCGGAGCCGTTCAAATTTTCAAGCAGGGAATAAAAAGCTACAGAGATTTGCCAATTCGAATGGCAGAATTTGGTTGCTGTCATCGAAATGAGCCGTCCGGCGCGCTGTACGGCGCCATGAGAGTGCGCGGCTTTACCCAGGACGACGCCCATATTTTCTGTACTCCGGACCAAATTAATTCCGAAACGAAAAAATTCTGCCTGCTGCTAACTAAGGTTTATAAAGACCTGGGATTCGATACTTTTAGCGTAAAATTTTCCGATCGCCCAGAAAAAAGGACTGGATCGGATGAAATCTGGGATCTTTCTGAAAAACTTTTGCAGAAAGCCACGAAAGAAGCCGGCCTGGATTTTTCCATAAACAAGGGAGAAGGAGCTTTCTACGGTCCAAAACTGGAATTTGTGCTGAAGGACAAACTGGGGCGGGAATGGCAGTGCGGAACGCTTCAGGTGGACTTCCAACTTCCGGAAAAACTTGGAGCATGGTACACCGCGGAGGACGGTCGGAAGCATCATCCGGTTATGCTGCACAGAGCGGTCCTGGGATCTCTGGAGCGGTTCATTGGTATCCTGCTGGAGCATTATGCCGGTAGAGTTCCGCCCTGGCTAAGTCCGGTTCAGACGGTCGTCGCCACGATTACCAACGACTTCGACGGCTACGCCAGAAAAATTTTCAACGACTTCGACGAAAACGGACTGAGGGTCGAACTAGATCTGAGGCCGGAGAAAATCTCCTATAAGATAAGGGAACATATTATCGAAAAAACCCCGATAATCGCCATAATAGGAGCCGAAGAGGTAAGGCAAAACAACCTAACGCTCAGATATCCGGATGGTTCTCAGGAAACACTATCCGCCGGTGAAGCATTAACTAAAATAAGAAACGCCTGCCAACCGCCTGACGTTTAGTGGCACGAGTTTCGATGAAAAACCGGACACTTCGAATACTGTGCTTACAAAGCGATCTAGGTGCATATAGGTGGTCTGTCGGCATCTTTTGTTTTTGGTATCACGTTGAAAGAAGTAAAAAGATCTTCGAGTTTTGTGTTTTTCTTCTCTTTTCCGCTCAAATTTGAGACAACTTGGCCGTGGCTGAGCACAACAATTCTGTCGGCCACCTCCAAAGCGAACTTTGGATCACTTAACGCCATAATTGTGGTTATTTTCTGCGATTTAATAATTTTTTCGGTGGTTTCGAGCAGTGCCTTGCTAGATTCTCTGTCCAATCCGGTGGAATGTTCGTCTATTAACAAAACCTGAGCTCCCTTTATTATTGCGATCATCATTGCCAAAACCTGCCTATGCGATCTGGAAATGTCGGCGACCTTTTCGTCGGCGAGCTTTTCCATTCCCATAAAATTAATATCCCGCAGTTTCTCGATAAACATCTCTCGCATTTCTGCGGTTATCGCTGGCTCTATAATACTTCTTTCTTGATGATGCAGGCTGGCAATGGCAAGATTTTCAATGACAGTGAGATTCCTGGCGGTTCCTGTGTCCTGGTTATAGAATACGGACGAAAATATGCGAGATCTCTCCGTCAAGCTCTGTCCGGTTATATCGATTTTGTTAAACCACAGTCCGCCGAAATTTGAGCTAATATGACCCGCTAAAAATCTCAGAAAAGTACTTCTACCGCTGCCGCTATTGCCAACTATTGCAATGATCTCTCCGTCCTGAGCTGTTAGGCTAATACCTCGCAGAGCTATTCTTTCCAATGGAGTATTTGGACAAAATACGACAAATATATCCTCAGCTCGAATCATTTGCGTCCTCCCCTTCCTTTGGTATCATGAATTAACGCCATCAGGAATATCAGCACGATGGCCATGATTGTGTTGTTATATTCGGATCCAACTGTCTCGGATCCTCCGAATGTGGCTACTTCTATCGCCACTTTATATATAAGGGATCCTATGAAACATCCGATAATTGCAGCTTTAATGCTTCTAGGCTCTGTCGTCATGAGATTTTCAACCAAAGCATGATGCATCTGATTTGAACAGCAGCAATGAATGATTTGACATTTTTTGCATATCTTGTGGCGATACCTCTCCAGTCTTTCA
>JAIRMS010000011.1 GCA_031258475.1 Holosporaceae bacterium | reverse complement strand
GACGAAAAACTACGTCTCGAAGATGAACAAGATTACCTGCAACGCCTGAAAGGTGAACAAGAAGGCTACACCAAAGAAGAATATTTCTCTAAATTACATAGGTTTGGAACATTGACCATCGCGTGCTGTCCCGGAAAAGAACAGTCTGCCGAGCAATTATACGACATTTACAAACAACGAAACGAAATCGAAGTAATGTTTGATAATTATAAGAATTTCCTGGACGCCGATAAAACATACATGCAGAACCGATATGTGCTCGAAGGATGGCTTTTTGTGAATTTTATCGCGATGTTGGCGTATTATAAGTTGTTCGATAAATTGCGAACAGCTGAATTATTAGCAAAAATATCGCCAAAAGACGTGATAGAATTTTGCAAGTCCATTTACCAAACTCGCATACGAGGAATTTGGAAAATTTCTGAAATCTCTTCTAAAAATAAAAAGATTTTCAAAAAAATTGAAATAGACCGACTAACTTAATGCAGAGTCAGGGGTTAAAATATGAGGTTTATACAACGATGGTCTATAGCGCATCTGAAGTGTTCCCCAAAAAATACTTCCGGAGAGTTTTTTTGAGATTCTGCAAAACTTCCTCCTCATTTTTGTCTTTCCTGCATTTTACCGAAACACTGATATGGCTCAGATACAGAGCCTATCTATTTTTCTCTTAACAAAATCTTTTCCAAAAATAAGTTTGAGGAGAGGCCTGAGAAAGATTTTGTAAATCAATCTCTTGCAATCATCTCCCAGCAGCAAAATGGAAACTATCCGGCGGTCGAGATGTTGCTTCATGATTTTTTCCACCACTTCCGCAGCGTCGAAATATTTAGCTCGCCTTAAAAATCTTCTCATTTTTATTAGAAAAGTGAATTTGCTGCGCTCCATGGATAATATGTCATCGGGTGATAGTCGCTGAATTGCGTTAATCCAAATGGCGTTACTTTCGACATTTGATTCGGGGTCGGCTCTGGTTTTTTGCTCAGCGTGCACGCGAACTTTTACCAAATAATCCTTCATAAATTTTATCGAAATTCTTGATGCTATTCGAAACCACAGATCATAATCCTGCGTAGTTTCCAGCGTTTCATCGAACAGGCCACACAAACTGAAATTTCTCTTTGAGATTAGCGTCGTGCACCCATGAATCAATCCAAACAGTACACAAAACAGAGGATTGGACAACTTATCGTCTGGATAGCCGTCAAAAAATGTTCTGGTTATTTCCTTGCGCTCGGAATTAATTGCTATCCAATTACTAAACAGCATAGTATCTTTATCTTCCAACATTGAAAGCTCTTCTATCTGTCTTTCAATTTTGTTAGGAAGATAAAGGTCGTCATGGGATAGCCACGAAAAATAATCCCCCTTCATATTTTTTATGCCAAAATTCAGAGCGGAAGCCACCCCACCATTTGCTTTGGCGAAATACCTAACCTTGTTTCCGTAGGACGATACTATTTCTCCGGTGTTATCAATCGATCCGTCATTCACGACAATAATTTCCATATTCTCGTACGTCTGAGACAAAACGGAATCCAGCGCATCTCGAATATAATTCGAACCGTTGTACACCGGTATTACTATCGATACCAGAGGCCTAAAAATATTTTCTGAATTTGGGATCAAACTTACCTTTCACCTTGCGTCTAGAAAATAAAATACGCAACATCGGACGCAACAAGTACCTATAATACGATGGCCAATAACTTTCTCTGCAAAGACGATAAAAATGATCGAAGACGTACGGCGAATTCTCATTCTTTCTATGCTTCCTAATTACCTTGTTGTAAACAGCGATCAAGTTATCAACATACCTATCGTTATTATAGTTTGCTTTTGCAAAATTCAAAGAATCAATACCTCTGGATAATATCTCAGCTGGATTATCCATCAGTCTCTGAACTTCAGCAGCATAGTCGTTTTCTTTCGCGGCTACGCCACATATCGGAGCGTTGATCGTTCCTGGTAAAGCCGTATCGCCATCAATTGCTATCACTACTTTCCCGCAGCTCATGGCTTCGACGGCCATCATACCGAATGCTTCCTGTCTGGACGGCATCAAAAACAAGTCACAGGCTTGATACAGCTTTACCAACTCATTGTCATCGGTTATCCACCCAAATTCTTTTATCTGATATTGCTCTTTGAAAGCTTTCAATAACTCCTTGCTTCCAACCGTAAGAATCGTGATTTTTTTATCGCTTTTTATCTTTGATAGTGCCTGTTCAATGATATCCAATCCCTTACATGACCTGGGATCTGATCTAAAAAACAGCACAAAATCATTGGGACTAATGCCTAATTTTTCTTTTGCTTCTTTTATCTCAATAGGCTTAAACATATCATGATCGATTCCAAAAGGAATTCTATAAATATCCTTTCCTTCCCAAATTGGTGATTGTCTGACTTTGTTTTCCATCCATTCTGATGCAACTATGGCGGAGATTTGAGAATTTTGAATGCATTGTTTTTTGTTTTCGAATTCCGAAGCTGTATTATCATATTCTATTGCAAAGGGTATGTCCAAATAGGGACAATCTCCGCAGCCTGTCTTCCACTTTTCACAGTCAAAATGGTAGATACAGTGTCCGCTAAGCGCCCAGGGATCGTGCAATGTCCAGACGGTTGGCTTTAGCGCGGAAATTATCGGAAGCATTTCAACATCCATTACTTTGTTATGAATCAGGTGAAGATGCACTACATCAGACAGTAAAAACGATTTATGGAAAAGAATATCTTTTCTTTTTTCCGTTGGATAAATATATGTGTTCGGGTCTTGGGATTGCTTATTTAATACCAGATGATCCGAATAAATGCCACGCCTTCTTAGATATATGTGTAAATCATGGCCGTTAAACTTATTTCCGACGAGATCAGTGTCCCCTATTTGTAAATTCATAAAATTCCCACCACCAAGAATTGAAGCTTTCCAGTCTATTTCCATTCTAGAGATGTGGAGATTATGCAGAGAAAAAACATACCTACATATTGCTTGGTAGGTTGATAATTCTACCGACACTGGAAAACTATTTTCTGTAAAATAGCTATCAAACCATTTTTTTATTTCCTCGCAACTTTCAAGTCTAGCGTCTGAAATTCCACCTTTGTGCTGTCTCCAGCTCCCTAATTTATCTTTTATATGAATAAAATCACCAACGATAGCCATTCTGTAGTACATTTCAACGTCGTCTATGTGTTTAAATTTGCACGATCTTATCGTTTTCCAATCAGAAAAAGAAGAAACTCGCACCATGGTTCCGATTCCTGCGGCATAACACGAATAGCTACTCAAAGCTTCGATAAAATTCCAATCGGGAGAACAGGTCTCCTTGATTATGCGGTCATCGGCATCGATAAAATAAAAATCTCCGTACACTAAAACAGCTTTTTTGTTTTTCTCCAAAGCTGCCACTGTATTTTCAAGCGCCGTACTGGACAAAACATCATCCGAGTTTAACTGAACAAAATAATCTCCAGTTTTCAGTTGCCAGCCTTTGTTTACAGCTGCCCCTTCTCCGGAATTGGTATCCAGCTTGACGTATTTCACCCTTTTATCAGATAAATATGGAGCCACAACAGCTTCGGTTTCATCAGTTGAAGCGTCGTCCACAATAATGTACTCAAGATTAGAGTAAGTCTGAACTAACACACTATCAATAGCCCGCTTCAAAAAACCCGCACAGTTGTAAGTCGGAGTAACCACACTTACCAAAGGCTCTCTCTCTCTTCATTTTGCTGTTTCACAGCACATCTCCTCTACTGTTGGAATCTGCCCATATTTCGCAGCATTCCAAATGCTTCGATTGATTCCACAATCATTCGTTGACAAAACCCTATCTATGCCAACATCCGTGTACACATCCCTCACTATAACATCATTTCGGTTAAATATTTCTTTAAAAATATTCAACAAGTCTAATTTATTTACGATATTGGCGGGAATTATATGTTGCATGTGATCAATTTGCAAATTATTGCGAATTATCCCAACGCAAATTCTAGCAAATGCCGTTGTGGTTACTCCGTTCCAGAGGTGATTTTTAAACCCATTGATCGTTGCACCTTTCGGCTGATTCAAAAACCATTCCAAAAGAGAAGTCTTATTTTTTAATTCCAATCCGATAATAGAACATCTTAGATTTATAAAATTCTCCGCGACAACCTCTCCCAAACTTTTTGTTTTTCCGTACACATCCGTCGCATTGTGTTCGCTCGTTTCCGTGTAATGTCCAATCTGCCCATCAAAGACACAATCGGTTGCTATTTGAATCACTCTTGCTCCGACATTCTTGGCTGCTTCGGCCAATCTATGCGGAAACAAGGCATTTACTCGAATAGCTCTCTGAACACTGGAGGAATCCCTATAATCTATGTACGGTTTTATTATTCCAATGCAGTTTACTACCCAATCGCAGCCGGCTATAGAAGCTTGTATTTCCGCAACGGAACAAGATTCGGCATCCACTCTACTGCGCCCCAGCGCAACAACGTCAATCTCTTCTTTCCTGAAGACTCGTTCAA
>JAIRMS010000086.1 GCA_031258475.1 Holosporaceae bacterium | reverse complement strand
AAGATACACCATATTCTATCCACCATATCATGTCACGGCAGTTTGCGTGCCGGCAGAAAATTATCTATTCAAGAAATGAATTCCCTGCTGCGTCAGATGGAAAAATCAGCCAATATCGCCCAATGTTGCCATGGAAGACCCTCCTATGTAACACTGTCTGTTAAAAATTTAAATAAATTTTTCGAAAGATATTGATAATTTTTCCAGAGTCCCTATATAATAGAAAAATGAGGAAATAATGATACGTAAAATAAGATTACAGCCGCTAGTTCATCTTAGCGACGATACGGTTTTTGGCTATGAGGTTCTGTATAGAAAAGAAAATGCCAGTCCATATCCAAGCGCGTCTACTATGTTGGATAGCGTATCGTCGTCTTGCGACTATAGAAACAATTTTCAATTGTTCATTAATATGACAGAAAAAGATATAGTAAATAAAAATTTCTGTAGATCCTTTTTAAGTATTCTTGAAAAAAAGGGCATAAATGGCTCAAACATAGTCCTTGAAGTTAGCGAAAATACCCATCCAGATAATTTACCTTTGGCTCAGCAAACGTTAAATCTGCTGCATGATTACGACATAAAAATTGCCCTGGATGATTTCGGAACAGAATATTCCAGCATGTTATTTCTGAAGGAACTTCCCATCGACATAGTAAAAATAGATAAGAGATTTGTGCAGGAAGCTCCGTCGAACAAGAAATCGAGAGCACTGTTAAATTTCTGCGCACAGGTTTCTCATGATATTGGATGTACCATTGTCGCAGAAGGAATAGAAACCTTCGATCAGCTCAACTGTGCAAAGGACGCCAATGTTGATATTGGACAGGGATTTTTGTTTACGGCTCCGTTTAAGAGTCCTAGAAAATCAATAACCCCATTCATCGAACTTTGTGAATTCGCATCTCTTTCAATTGATAGTATACAAAAAGTCTGCTATTGCTGAATTTCAATCCAATTGCTGAAAAAATTCCGAAGAGAAGTATCTTATTTCTACGAAAATAATTAAATGGAGGCTGGGACCGGAATCGGACCGACGTACAAGGATTTGCAATCCTCTGCATAACCACTCTGCCACCCAGCCTTAGGTACGTAACGACACAGCGTGCATTAGCGAAAAAATCGTGTGCATGGTACGGCGCCACGATATCAAAGTCAAGCATTTTTGAACGTCCTAAAGGTTTTTACGGAAAATCTACGCCGCCGTTGGAAAACGGATTGCATCTCAATAATCGTCCAATCATTTTTAAACAACCTCTTAGCAATCCATACTTTCGTATTGACAACACAGCGTATTCCGAACAGGTCGGATAAAATTTACATTGCGATTTTAGATGGCACGATATCGTATTTTTATAAACATGAATTAGAAAGATCAGAATTTTTTGCATTTTGAGATTTTGTTATTTAAAAAATTTATGGCGAACGTGGCTTTGTCCACAAGATCGCTCCAATTTGCGTCGAAGGTGGATTTTTTGGCTATAAAAACATAATCCACCCCTGCCAGGCCGGCTTCATTTAAAACCATATCGGCGACAGCCCTCATTCTACGCTTACACCGATTCCTTACCACCGCGTTACCAACCTTCTTTGAAGCCGTAAATCCCGCTCTATAAATGTCGAGATTATTAAAACCGCATTGAACCATGATGGAATCTGCCCGAAAATAAAAGCTAACCTGAGAGATTTTTACAAAATCCCTCCTTTCCCTGATTCTAAAAATTTTGTTCAATTTCCACGCCCAACTGGTCAGCTAGGCAGACAGGCGAACGCGTCCCTTTGCTCTTCTCGCTTTTACGACATGACCGCCGGCAGCCATTCTGGATCTAAAACCGTGCCTGCGCTTCCGAACCAGTCTGCTTGGATTATAAGTAGGTTTGGCCATATTTTCCTCTAATTACAAAATCTGCCTCATTCTACCAACAATCACAAAAAAATCAAGATCCAACGCAATCATTGGGATTGCGCCATGGGGATAGATATAGATGAATCGTTTTGAAAGTGAGCAATTAGCATTTAGCTTGATCGCGCTTCCAAAGTAGTCTTTCTATACCAGCTGTCCGTATAAAAGCGTCTCCCACACAATGTTTGCACAATACCTATCCCATTCCTCACAAATAAATCTAACTCATAATCCCAGGTCTATTGTAGGTGTTTTTAAATGCAAAAACAGGTCAAATAGTGTATATTAAAGATAAGTTTTTGTTTTAAGAGTAATTTTTGCTTACTTCATCCGAATTAATAGATTTAGTTAAAGACTACGATCCAAATGCAAATGAGGATCTATTGAGGAAGGCCTATTTGTTCTCGATGGAGACTCACGGCGTTCAATCAAGGACGTCCGGGGCTCCGTATTTTCAACATCCATTGGAAGTGGCGCGCATTTTGACGGAACTAAAGTTCGATACGCAAACCATCGCCGCAGGATTATTGCACGACGTTCTCGAAGACACCAACGTTAGTTTTGAGGAATTGGAGGAAATTTTTGGTGCGCGAATCGCTTTTCTGGTGGAAGGAGTTACCAAATTATCGAAGATTAATTGCTCTTTATTCGATGTGCGACAGGTAAAAAACTTTCAGAAGTTTATATTAACCATATTACAGGATATCAGGGTACTTATAGTAAAGCTTGTCGATAGATTACATAATATGCGAACGTTAGGTCATATACCATCCAAAGAAAAAAGAAACTCCATAGCACGTGAAACCTTAGAGATCTATGCTCCTTTGGCCGGACGCATTGGAATGAATATCATAAAAGATGAAATGGAAGATCTTGCTTTTTCCAATCTTCATCCGGAAGAACATAGTAATATTTTTTCCAAATTAAATCGAATTCATATGGAAAATAACAACTTTGTTCAAAGCACCATTTTAGAATTGAAGAGGATATTCAAGGAAGCTGGAGTCAATGCCGATATTAGCGGTCGAGAAAAAAGAGCGTGGTCGATATGGCGGAAAATGCAAAAGAGTGACATATCCTTTGAAAGAATAAACGATGTTATGGCTTTTAGAATAATTGTCGACACGAAACAGCAATGTTATATATCGCTGGGACTAATCCATACGAATTTTCAGATTATACCTGGAAGATTTAAGGATTATATAAGCGTTCCTAAATTAAACGGCTACCGCTCTCTACATACCACCGTTGTTGGGCTGATAGGACAGGGGATAGAGATACAAATTCGAACCAAGGAGATGCATCGCGAAGCCAACGAAGGTATTGCCGCTCATTGGTCCTACAAGAGTAATGAGATTATTCCTCAAAAAGACGAATCTGGAAAATACAAATGGATAAGAAATCTGATAGCTATTCACGATAATTCTGAAACACTCCAGGATGTGATGAATTATTCTAAACTAGAAATGTTTAATGACGAGGTTTTTTGCTTCACTCCAAACGGAGATTTAATCGCATTGCCGCGCGGAGCGACCATTATTGATTTCGCCTATGGAATTCACACCAGCGTAGGAAGCACCTGTATTGGCGCGAAAATTAACAGTGAGATAGTGCCGCTTCAAACTGTTTTGAGAAATGGAGATCTAGTCGAGATAATTACTTCGCCTCACTCGCATCCAGATGGAGCCTGGGAGAAATTTGTCGTTACAGGTAAAGCGAAACTATATATAAGAAAATTTATAAGAACGCAGGAAAAGAAGGAATTTTCAGCGCTGGGATTGCAATTAGTAAAATATGTTTTTTCTTCCACTGACGTTCAATTCAGCGAAGATTTATTAGATCTAAAAAAGTTTTCCTGCGATTCTGTGGATAAATTTTATTATAACGTGGGGAAGGGAATTATTTTTCTAAGAGGAATTCAAACGATTATCCCAAGGCCTAGAAATAGTGGCGCAGTCGTTTACAAAAGTTCGGTTTGTTTGGAAGAATTTATTCCAGGAATAGCGGTACACTTTTCAGAATGCTGTCGTCCGATTTTGGGAGATAAAATTATCGGTGTATTGGTTCCACAGAAAGGCATCGTCGTCCATGTGGTGAATTGCGATTCCATAGAAAAAAACTACAGCAGTGTTGTAAAAATGAAATGGAGAAAGGAAGAGGAAATCGATTCCGAATTCGTGGTTAAATTAAATATAGTGGTTTTAAATCTGACAGAAAGCTTCGAGCGTGTTACTAACATAATAAGTTCAAATGAGGCCAAGATAATTAACATAAAAATGGAAAATCGTTCCACGGATTTCTTCGACCTAATCATGGACATACAAGTAAAAGGCATATCTCATTTGGAAAGTATTCAGGCTAGCCTGCGATACTGTTCCAACGTGAAATCTGTGAGGAAACTTTAACCATCGGATTCAGGAAATCGCAATTCGTTAACGTATTGTAATTAATTTTTTGTACCATTATCCTCGATATAATATGAGTCTATCATGGAAGACGACAGCCTGTTCTACAGCACAATAAAAGACGCAACACCTGTTATGTCTCAATATCTGACAATAAAATCCCAATATCCGGGATGTTTGCTGTTGTTTCGAATGGGAGATTTCTTCGAATTATTTTTTGAAGACGCAAAAGTCGCTTCTTCAATATTAAATATCGCTCTTACGCACCGCGGAAAGCATTTGGATGAAGATATTCCAATGTGCGGAATTCCGGTAATGAATTTAGACGTGTACGCGGGACGATTGGTAAAGTATGGCCAAAAAGTAGCGATATGCGATCAGGTTGAAGACGTTCAGGAAGCTAAAAAGCGCGGTCACAAAGCAATAGTCAAACGGGAAGTTACTAGAATTCTAACCGCCGGCACGATTATCGAAGAAAGTCTGCTAAACGCCCACAGAAACAATTTTTTGATGTCGATCGTTCCGGATATCTGTCGCAGAACAAACAAAATTAAAACCGTGAGTTTTGCAGCGATCGACATATCCACCGGTGATTTTTTCGTGAGCACCTGTTTGCCGGACGAGTTTCAATCCATTCTAAAAATGTACATGCCGAGGGAAATACTGATTGCGTCAAGCACAGAAAAATCTGAATTTATAGGATCTGTTTCTTCAATTTGTAATGCCACGGTTGCTTCACTGCCGGATTCAAAATTTAATCCCATCGTCGAAAAAGAGAGGCTGGAGCGGTATTTTAAAGTAAACACGCTTGATAGTTTCGGGATAAGATTAAATAACGAATTGTCTTCGTGCGGAGCAGTGCTGGAATATTTGCTGATAACCCAGCGGAATAATTTCTCCAGTTTGCCGATTCCTAAAAAAACATCGTTTTGCGACTATTTGATAATCGATCCTTCCACAAGTAAAAGTTTAGAAATAACAACGTCGTCCCATGGGGAATATGAGTATAGTCTGCTGGGAGCAATCGATAAAACGAGGACGGCATTCGGATCGAGAACGCTGGCCGCAAGGGTATCGATGCCTCTTATCAACAAAGATTTGCTGGAAAAGCGATTGGACTGTGTTGAATTTTTCATAAAAAATGAAAAACTGATGAAACTGGTTGGTGATACTCTATCCGGATGTCCGGATCTGGAAAGGGCCATTGGCAGGACAAAATTTAACAAATTCTCTCCGCGTGATCTGGGGGACATTCGCGAATCTCTATCGATAATTTGTTCCATTAGGACTCTTTTTAAGAATGTTGAGATACCAAACGAATGCGAATATTGTGTGGAAAAACTAAAAGATTTTTCCGAACTGTTTAATTTACTAAAAACTTCTCTGATTGAAAAATTACCGGCCAATCTCGCTCAGGGAGTTATCGCCGACGGCCACTCAAAGCAGCTGGACGAACTCAGATATTTAAAAAATCACGGCGAAGAATTAATTTCGGATTTACAATACAAATATGCCAGCGAAACGGGAATTGGCACTCTAAAAATCAGAAATAATGCTATCCTGGGTTGGTATATAGAAATTCCACTTTCTCAGAAAAATAAAATTTCGGGCCAATTTGTGCATCGTCAAACCCTGGTAAACGCCGTGAGATACACCACTGAGGAGCTAATTTCTCTGCAGACGAAATTGACGGACATTGTGGATGAATGGAAGGAATTGGAAGCAAAATTATACAGAGAAATCACGGATGAAGTGCTGAAATATCAAGAAGAAATATCATATGCGGTGAAGGTACTATCGCTCCTGGATATCCACACGAATTTTGCCCGTATTTCCCAGGAAAGAAACTATACGCGACCAAAAATTTCCGTTGATCCGATCCTGCAGATAGAAAATGGCCGGCATCCCATTCTGGACGTTCACCTGAAAGACTTCACGAACAATTGCTGCGATCTGGACAGTGCCTCCAAAATATGTCTGCTCACCGGTCCCAATATGGCTGGAAAGAGCACCTATCTGCGTCAAAATGCTTTGATCGTAATCCTCGCGCAGATCGGTTGTTATATTCCGGCGACTCGGGCCGTCGTCGGGATCGTGGATAGATTATTTTCGCGAATAGGCGCCTCCGATGACATCGCGCGCGGCCGCTCCACATTCATGGTGGAGATGATAGAAACCGCCACCATTCTAAACCAGGCAACCGAAAAGTCTTTCGTCATATTGGATGAGGTCGGACGCGGCACTTCCACCTATGACGGCCTCTCCATCGCCTGGGCAGTCGTTGAAAACCTGTACAAAGTCAACAAATGTCGCGTGTTGTTCGCCACCCACTACCGCGAACTTACGGCTTTGCAAAATTCTCTGGAAAATATCAGATGCAAAACCCTAAAAGTTCAGGAGTGGAATGGCGAGGTGGTGTTCTATCACAAAATAGTCGACGGAGTCGCCGATAAATCCTACGGAATCCATGTGGCAAGCATCGCCGGAGTTCCAAAATCCGTGATAAAACGCGCGACGGAGTTGCTGAAAAAATTCGAATCGCAGAAAGATGAAGATAAAGACTCCGTGGACGTTTTCAGCGCTGATCAAATGGAATTCTTCTACGCCAATGATTCCCAACTAATGGAAAAACTAAGAGCCGTTGATTTGGATAACGTATCCCCAAAGCACGCGCTGGATATACTGTACGAGCTAAAGGCGCTGACCTAGGGATTGTGCCAATGGAAATAGTCATTGTCTCCTGGAACTGCGCTGAAAACGAAACACTCCTCCAAAACAATGGATATACAGCCAACCGCGCTGCAGTACCTGCTACTCAAAATCAGATGGAACGCTCAAACTGTTAGCGACCATTCTGCTCAATAAACATGCCCCGTCGTCTATATAGAGTCTTCACAAAAACAAACAGACCATCGAAAAATTGAGAGAATCACCTTGTTTTTTTCGTGCTCATGCTAAAACGTAGTCTCTGGGTAGAAGCACTTTCCCAGAAATCTTCCAATTTCCGCAGTTGATCCACCATTTCCTTCAGGCTTTTTATTCCTTCACGCTCCAGCGTTTCGACATGCCTATCGAGGGATGCGTCTATCTTTTTGCAAAGATTTAAACCTTTGGTCGACAGTTTTATTATAAACGATCTTTTATCATGCTTGGATGAAACCTGATCTATATAACCGTTCTGAACCATTTTCTTCAGATTGTATGAAACATTTGATCCGAGGTAGCACCCGCGTGTTGTCAGTTCTCCTATGGAAATTTGCTCGTTTCCCAGGTTATACAGAACCAGAGTCTGCACGTTGTTTATGTCCTCCACTTTCAAATTATCTAACTCACATTTTACGACCTCCAGAAACAACCTATGTAATCTTTCGATCAGAGATACAGCTTCTAAATAATGCTCTTTCATTTTTTCCTCCGCTTTAAAACAAATATATACACCATATTCGTAAAAGTTTAATTAACGCTACCAAAAATCTTATACCACTCTTGATTGCATAATGCAATAGTAAATTTAAAAAAATTTATTTCCCCAAATAGCGGCGAACACAATGGCCGCAGTCTCACTTCTCAGAGTATTGGGCCCAAAACTAAATTTACACACATTCTCTCTAGTATCGAATAAGTTGTATTCTTCATCCGAAAAGCCACCTTCGGGGCCAACAAAAAAAATATTTTTTTCTTCTAGGCTCTGTCGTCATGAGATTTTCAACCAAAGCATGATGCATCTGATTTGAACAGCAGCAATGAATGATTTGACATTTTTTGCGTATCTTGTGGCGATACCTCTCCAGTCTTTCA
>JAIRMS010000055.1 GCA_031258475.1 Holosporaceae bacterium | reverse complement strand
CTCACTTTCAAGCCAGTCCGGCGGCGAAGGCGCGATACGGCAGGCCATAGTTGAGGATGATCTGGTCGAGTGTATCGTAGCGATGCCTGCGCAGTTGTTCTACACCACTCAAATTCCGGCGTCCCTGTGGTTCCTGAACAGGAAAAAGAAGCAAAAGGATAAAACCCTGTTTATTGATGCCCGCAGCATGGGAACCATGGTAAACCGCCGCCTCCGCGAATTGACCGATGCGGATATAGCCAAAATATCCGGGACAGTTGACACGTTTTGTGAAGGCAAACTGAAAGTGGAAAAAGGCTTCTGCACCGCGGTCTCAACAAAAGAAATTGCACGGCAGGATTATATACTCACGCCGTGGCGCTACGTTGGAATTGCGGAGGAAGCGGCAGGCGATGAACCTTTTCCGGAAAAGATGACCCGCCTCACCACAGAACTGCGCGGGCTTTTCAGCGAGAGCCATAAACTGGAAAGAGAAATCAAAAAGCGGCTTGGCGCTATAGGCTGGGAGGTGTAAGGATGAATAAAGTAAAAAGGGGGAAGTCTCCCCCTCGCTCCAGCCACCGCAAGCGGTGTCTTCCGCTTCCCCCTCTCCTAGGGGCTGCCGCCCCTAAAACCCCGCTGCCGCCGCGTGGATTTTTCTGTAAAGGAGAGATGCCATGATAGAAAACAAACTTGATATTACAAGCCTAAAAAACGCGATAGAAGCTCTGCGTAAAAGCATTGACGTGTACAAAAAAAATTGCACTGAGGACATAGACTTATCGGAGTCCCTGCGTTCCGGCGTTATACAAAATTTTGAAGTTGCCTATGAATTATCGTGGAAATTTATGAAACGCTGGCTAGAAATAAATATAAGTCCTGACATTATACTGGGCGTTACGCGCAAAGAGTTTTACCGTATAGCCGCCGAAAATTCTCTTATCACAGATGTTGAAAAATGGTGGGATTTTCATAAAGTGCGAAACCGGACATCTCATACCTACGATGGGATTGTCGCGGAAGATATTTTAAAAACAGCATTTGAATTTCTGCCCCACGCAAAAGATTTTGTTTCACGAATGGAACGGCCGGTATGATATGCGTTTCTGAATTCGAATTGGCAATCATCCTCGACATTCTCCGCAAACACACGCCCGATTATGAAGTACGCGCCTTCGGTTCACGTTATAAATGGACATCGAAAGAATACTCAGACCTGGATATAGCCATTGTCGGCAAGCAAAAAATGGACTTCAGTCTTTTGGGCGATATCCGGGACTCATTCGAGGAATCCGACCTCCCTTTCCGCGTTGACGTTCTTGACTGGCACTCCCTCACGCCTGAGTTTCAGGCCGTTATCGAACAGGGCTGCGAGGTAATTTATAACCCGAAAATGAACACAGGCAATACCTGGACCAAAGTCCGGCTGGGGGATGTGTGTGAATTCAAAAACGGTAAAAAACGTCCAAAAAATACAGGCATATATCCTGTTTATGGTGGAAATGGTATATTAGATTATACCGATGAGTTTAACTATAAAAATGTCGTGATTATAGGTAGGGTCGGAGCATATTGTGGAAATGTTTGCTATGAACCTCAAAAAGCATGGGTTTCTGATAACGCGATATCCGCTAAGAATTTAAAATCATCAGATATGCTCTTTGACTATTATTTGATTTCACAATTAAATTTGAATAAAAGACATATCGGAACAAGCCAACCTTTATTAACGCAGGATATACTTAATAATATCATTGTAAATCTCCCGCCTCTCCCCACTCAGCGCGCCATCGCCGCGACCCTTTCCTGCCTTGACGACAAAATCGAGTTGAATCGCCGCATAAATGCCAACCTTGAAGCCCAGGCGCAGGCTGTTTTCAAAAGCTGGTTTGATAGTCAAACCGCGAAATCATGGGAATACGGAAAATTGTCTGATATCGCAACGATTACTCCACAGCGCAATCTTAAAAAAGGCGTCTATGCGCCATATTTAGAAATGGCAAATTTACCAACTCGTGGATCATTTCCTTCAAATTGGAAAACAAAAGAATTTTTGGGAGGCATGAAATTTAAAAATGGAGACACAATTTTGGCACGCATCACACCGTGTCTTGAAAATGGAAAAACGGCATATGTAAATTTTATGCAAGAAGATGAAGTCGGATACGGATCAACCGAGTATGTAATATTATCAGCAAAGGATGACTATCCAAATGAATTATTGTATTTTTTAGCACGAACAGAAGATTTTCGACACTATGCGATAAAAAATATGACAGGGACAAGTGGGAGGCAACGGGTCTCTGCCGATGTTATTGGAATGTATAAAATAAAAATTCCATCAAAATCGGTCATTGAAAAATACAGAACATTATTCAGTTTATATATGTCAATCATACGGGAAAATTCATTTGAATCCCGCGCCCTTGCCGCCATCCGTGATACCCTGCTGCCAAAGCTGATGAGCGGGGAATTGGAGGTACTAATCTGAAATCAAATGCTTCTGGCCAGTTGTTTGGCTACAGTCTTCAATTTCCACGTGCTTTATTGAGACTACTACAAGCAGATATTGGATCAAATGTCGGTATTGAAATTTGTGGTGATGTTGCTGTTTTCTTCCCAGAAGGTATAATTCTGTCTGAAGAAGACAAGTCTTCACAAAAGGAAAACGTGGTTACAAATATGTCAACCAATTTGTGGAAAACATTTTACAATTGGATTGGTGCAATCAAAGAAGGTGAACTTGATGCCCAAAGAGATCGTTTCGTTCTTTATACAAATCATTCTGTAACGGAAAACTCTTTAGTGAAGATATTCGATAAAACAACTGAAGCAACAATTGATAAGACAATTGCAATAACTTGCGAAACTTTAAAAGATATCAATGAAAACCATATTCTATTTTCATACAAATCTTTTATTTTAGATAGGAATATTGATATTTTTAAAAGAATTCTACCAAGATTTGAACTTGTAGAAAATCATAAAGCTGATGCGGTTTATTCGGAAATTAAGATTGAACTCGAAAAAATGGCAATAAACCAGAAAGAGATCGAATGGGTTCTGGAATCATTAACGGGTTTGATGCAAACAAGAATTATGGAACTAATTGCCAATAATCAACCAGCAATTGTTTCTAAAAAATATATGTTGAACAAACTTCGCCTGTTGTTGAGAAAAATACATACTCAAGAATTAATAAATTTCGCTGTCTCTAAAATTCCACCGATGAATAAACTTGTTGAAAAAGCGAATCAAAGACCTGTTTTTGTTCAGCAATTGGAGAAGATTCAATTTGACGATGCTGAAATCATAGAAGCGGTTTCGGATTATTATTGCGCTGATATAAATCGTTTGGAATGGATAGAACGGGAACTTGTAGATGCATCTGACATGGAGGATTTTGAAGGGAAATTATGTTCCTTTCATGAAAACAAGAAAAAGCAAATCGAATTGACGCAGAGAGCCATGACTGAAGAAGACAAAGGGAAATTATTACTAAATGAATGTCAATCTCGCCAAGAAACTATCGCTGGGAAATGGCCTCCAAATAGAACCATACAGGGTTCGTATCATGTTTTAGCTGATGAAAAGCGTTTGGGATGGCACCCGCGATGGGAACAACTCCTAAACAAAGGGACAGAAGGAGTATAAAATGGGAAAATTAGTTGAGGAAGTTCGTGAATGGAACAGTCCTATAATAGGGGCATACTTATTATGGCGGTTTACACAAAGTTATGTACATAATCATCCCACTGGCGACGCACCGGTTGTAATATTGCATTGCATTGCGAATACATTATTAACAAGCCCTGATTTTAATTATTTGATATCAGACAAACGGCCTAATCTGGCATCGTATGTAAAAGGTTTTTCTGAATCGCAATACAAAAAGAGTGATGTCTTTGCATGTCTGTCACAACGTATTCGTAAACAATTAAGCAGTGCTATTCAAGCAATAGACATATCTACAGCAACAGGGTTATTGGCATGGGAAAGCGAAAGTGCAAAATTGTTTCCACTTGAAGAAGTTAAATCGTTAAGAGGAACCGCGACAAAAGGTATGGCTGTTCAAGCAATCGGACATAAAGCAGAGGTTCTTGGCAAATGGTTTGCCAATCTTGATATTCTCACGATAACATCATCTTTAGGAGTTGTTTTATGAAGTTTCAGATTGAAGAATTAATAATTTGGCCTCAAAAAATACAATTTCCTCCTCGTGAAATTAAATTTCACCTTGGAAAAGTCAATGTCATCACAGGAGCTTCAAGAACAGGAAAAACCGCAATAATTCCTATAATTGACTATTGCCTCGGTTCTGCTACTTGCTCTATTCCGATTAATGAGATTCGTGATAATGCTGTGTGGTATGGGGTTGTAGTAGTTACTGACTATGAAAAAATCTTATTTGCACGAAAGATTCCTGATGGGAACAAGGTTTCCACCGAATATTTTTTCTTAAGAGGAAAATCAATACTTGTCCCAAATGTAATTAGAGCAGCAAATCAAACTCTTGATGGTGTGAAAGAACTATTAAATTCTATATCTAATATTCCTTTTTTGGGGCGTGATGAAGAAGAAACAGGATATACAGCGAGATTGAGTTTTCGAGATTTAACACATCTTGTTTTTCAAAGTCAAGATATTGTAGCAAACCAGAGTATACTTTTTTATAAAACGCATGAAACAGAGCATCGCGAAAAACTAAAGATTTGGTTACCCTTTATTTTTGGTTCAGAAACTGCTGAACTAATTCGTGCCCGTCGTGAATTGAAGAACCTTGAAGCGGAGCTAAGACGACAGCAAAAAGAGTACGATCAGGCTAATGAACTTTCAAAAGCATGGCTACAGAATCTTCTTGGAAAATTAAATGTTGCTAGAGAATATGGGTTATATGATGGTCATCAACCGCAAGAGGTGAGACAAGATGAACTCTTGATTATTGCGAAATCAATATTAAGAAGTGAACCAGAAACTCCTAAAACTTCAGAGGAATCATTAACACAAGCCCGAAAAGAAATTCATGAGTTGGAAAAACAGGAAAATGAGCTATCTCAAAAAATTGCCTTGATAGTGAAGAGGCAAAAAGATATTGAAGCATTGGAAAAAAACCTTGGAGGTTATCAAAACAATGCCAAACGTAAAGTTGAACGCTTGGGAATATCGGAGTGGCTTCGGAAAAATGGAAAAGAACCAAACATTTGCCCTTTTTGTGGCGGAACGGATCATTCATCGGCAAAAAGTGAGATTGAAAAAATTTGTACTGCATTGGAAAGCTACGAACGTATTTCTCTACAATCTCTAGAATTGCCTGTTGCTTTCCAGCGAGAAAAAGACGATTTGAAGCATGAGTTAATAGAAACCACTGAAGAAATGCAACTTATTCACAATCGCTTTGACGTTCTACGTGCGAAAGACGAAGAAGCGGCAAAATACCTCCAGCGATCTCAAGATATGTTTACTTTTCTCGGAGAACTAAAATTTACGGTCGAATTAGTAGAACGCTTATCAGATGCCGGAGAGTTAGATTTAAAAATTCGTGAAATAAATCGGAAAATTGCTGATTTAAAAGAACAAATAGCATTATCGCATATGAAGGAACGGCTTGATAGATCACTCGCAGAAATTTCAACTCTTGCATTAATCCGCTTGAAAACATTAGATGTTGAACCAAAATATCAAAACATTGCTCCCCAATTTTCTCTAAAAGAACTTGGCATTCAAGTTGTGGACGAGAAAGGTGTATGGCATCTGTTGACAGAAGTCGGAAGCGCTTCGAATTGGGTTTCTTTTCATATCGCTCTAACCTGTGCTCTACAGGAATATTTTGTGAGGCAGACTAATCCTATTTCAACTGTTCCATCTTTTGTGATTTATGATCAACCTAGTCAGGTCTATTTTCCCAAAATACGAAAAGAGGAGGAAAAAGCTGATCCAACTTTCGATGATGAAGATGTTACCGCGGTAAAAAAAATATTTACTACCCTTGCAAATTCTGTTCATGATACAGAGGGGGCCTGGCAAGTAATTATTTTAGATCATGCTAGGTCAGAGATTTATGAGGATATTGAAGGTGTTGTCGAGATAGAAGAATGGAGAAATGGGAAGAAATTAATCCCCGAGATTTGGTACAAGGAATAATTATGTTGTTTCACTGTTGTCATAAGTCAAATATATTCGATGTAAGTTTTATTTTACATTTGGAAATTCCCTGGCCAAAGGAGCCCTCATGACCCTATACCACGGCAGTTCCGTCATTGTCGAAACCCCTGAACTGCGCTATTCCGTCCGCGCCCTTGATTTTGGGAAAGGGTTTTATGCTACCATAAACGAAAAACAAGCCGTTCAATTTGCGCGGAAAATTCACGAAAGAAAACTGCGCGAAGGTGTGGAAGATCCCGGCTGCTTTGTAAGTTCATATCGCATGGACTACGATACCGTGCAAAAGCAGCTTTCAATTCTGACATTTAACGCGCCCAATGAAGCATGGCTTGATTTTGTAATGGCGAACCGTGCCGAAAAGTATACCGGTAAAAAATACGACATAATCTATGGCCCG
>JAIRMS010000064.1 GCA_031258475.1 Holosporaceae bacterium | reverse complement strand
GGACCAAAAAGATGAGGATTTTGTCTTCAAAGTTTGGGACGAAAAGAAGGATTTATCCGCATCCGGCGAACCTTTAGGTCCTTAGCATTCTTCGTGCTTTAGCACGTAGTAATTGAATTGAAGCGTTGGGTGCGATTTGTTCAAATGACGTTGTTTGTATGAAGGCCATACTGCGTGATTCTGTAAAAAAAGCTCGCGAGATATGCATTGATAAATCTGCCGATCTGCACTTTCATCTAGATGGCACCTGCGGAAGAAGCCAACGCTCTTACAGGCGCTTGGATAGAATGCTACCGACCTGCGGTCCTGATTTTGATATTATGTCAAGAA
The DNA here is from genome assembly GCA_031258475.1 of Holosporaceae bacterium. Taxonomy (GTDB): domain Bacteria; phylum Pseudomonadota; class Alphaproteobacteria; order UBA3830; family UBA3830; genus JAIRMQ01. Next base: position 31,514 of record JAIRMS010000064.1, on the reverse strand, counting down.
AACTTGCACATTTTAGTGGACCACAACTCAAACAATTTGTAATGGTCCGCTTCGGGGAAGAGAAAAGGAGTCCATCGTGGACGGAACTGAGGGGAATTTGGATAGCCTGGATGGTACAAAATTGGATTGATTTTCCAGCCGGCTTAGTGAACGAAGAGGAAATAAGAGCATATATTATACCTTTTGCGAAAGTAGCAAGAGCTTAAAAAGTTAAAAAGAAAGAGGGAAACTCAGCATTTTTACCTCATAATTAAAACGCTTGAGTTTCCCTCTTTCTTTTTAACTTTTTAAGCTCTTGCTACTTTCGCAAAAGGTATAATATTTCCTCCAACTCCGCGAATTATTTTAATACCGAATTTATTATCCGTGTTTTGTCTGCGCAGAGGTAATTTTTTGTGCTTTTTCTCTTGTGCCGCTTTTCCGTCGAAGGCTCTCTGCAAGAATGGATCAGTTGAGTTTTCTGGCGGAACGATGCTATCGTTTATACTTTCCTCCGGCGGCATCATTATTATCGGCAGCATATTGCCAAACGTTTCATTTAAAATGCCGTTCCCAATGAATTCCAGAGGATTAACAACTATCGCCGGCATCCCAAGGGAACCGGAAATGCGATAACGAGCCACCAGAGATCCATTTGAATTTTGATGGTTTAAAACGGAAGACATTGGAAGCGATATTCCTGTGATATCAAAATTATCGTTCATTCTATCAAATGATCCGCCGTAGGATATCGCTATGGATGGGCTGATGGCTCTCCCGTTTTCGATGATAATTTGTTTATCAGCGATTGTGAAATTTCCCATGCAAAAATTGAATCCTACCATCAAATTTTCAGCATTCGGTACCCAACTAGTTGATGAGAGAGATATCAATTTTAACAAGTGGGCATTGTTTTGCACGATAAAGTCGCTTACTTCGAACGCTCCGGACAGGGATTGGTTTGCATCCTTGGAAGACTTTATTACCACATTAATGTTTCCTCCATGAACTGTGTTCATAATTTTAAAATATTTCAGGAATTCGCCGGCGTTTGAAGCAGACAACGACAATAGGGTATCATTGGTTCCTTCTATATCCTTGGCTGTTATAACCAGCGTCGTATCATCTCCTATTACCGAATAACAGGCCCCACCGACGATTTTCCCATCTTTTATATCGAGATTGCCCTTGACATTTTTAATCCTATGCACATTGGAAATAATTGCCTCTTTTAGATTTATATATGCCGATATCTTCATATTTTCATCAACATAATCAGAAGCTTGGAAAACTTTACTAACATCCAAAGAATCCCCAACGGCGGAAAATAATACACAATCGTCCTTTTTTAGAATATTTATTTTGGCAGAGCTTCCGTTAATATCGAATTCATCCAGAGAACATTTCAGAAGGCGTCCATTTTCATCCACGGTCATTTTCCCGCTAATTTGGCTGTTTGGCGTCTTCAACATCATTTGGGAAAATTCAAAATTTTTGTTGTCGTGCACGACATGCGCGGTGAAGCGCCCATCGTCTTTTCTCGACTTGATGTCTCCAATCATTGGAAGAATCATTGTTGCGTCTTTTAAATTCAAGTTAACATCGTATTCTTCAAGCTTATCCTTCCAAGATGAATTAATTTTCAGTGCATAGTTTCCGTCGCACATTCTGATGTTAGGAATCAGAGCGTTTAAAAAGTCCGAATTTGAGATGAATAAGAATTCACAATTTCCGGAATGGCTAGCAAAATTCTCATTTACCCTTAGGCTTATTTTATTTTTACCTGTGACCATATCTCCACTTGCAGATAATTTTTCGTCATTCCAGGCGAGTTTCAGTTCCTTTGTATTGTTATCAGATCTGAGTACGCCTTCTCCTTCAACTATTCTAAAAGGAAGATCACTCTGCTGCAGCTGATTATCTCCCTCCACGCGCACCAGCTTCATATCTAGATTTGCAATCCCTTTCATATGCATTTTTTCCAGGGGCAGCGACGATAATTTTGGAGAGACATAGTTGGCGTAGGCGGCAATGTCGTTTATCGGGACATCTGCGTTTATTTTTCCTATCCAGGAACCGTCCTTATTTGATACAAAGAAAACTCCATTATTTATCAACGTATCGTGGAAAACTGCACTTGTTAGTCTTATATCAAATCCATCGTCTGATATGGTTCCGGTCGCGCTTACGTCGGTGACGAGATGTTCTCCAAGGGGGATTTTGGCGTCTTTTATCCGAAATACTCCCTGACCAATATTTAATTTTTCTCTGCCGACTCTATTGCCGAAAGCGATGGGGCCTTTTAGATCGAATTTGAAAAGTTCCAGCTTAAACTCCGAAAGATAGTTTTTAAGTGCATCAACCGCAGATTCAGAAAGACTTTTTGGAAGAATGCTTTCCATCTCTTGAATGTCGATATTCGTCAAACTTAATGTTCCGTCTATATTAATCACATCCAAAAATTTGAACTCGTTCATAGGCACGTCTATCCCAGTCAGCTGCAGCCCAGAATTACCATAGGAAACATTGATGGAGTCTATTTTTGCGCCGTTTTCCGAAAAGCTTCCGGAAACACTTCCATTATCTATCTTTTTGCCCAAACTCAATGATAATGTATTCTCAATCGGAAGTTTTATGGATCCCGTTGCTCCGATTAAATCAAATTTACCTCCTAAAAATTTTGTTCCTTCAAAATTCAGCTTTAATGTGCCTGAAACAGGCAGATTATATCCGTCTATTATCGAAAATACCCTCCCATCTATTGGGGTGTTTCTCTTCGCAAAGGCAGAATTTATGCTGGAAGGATTCAACGAATCTATCTTAACAGTGTAGATCGATCTATTTTTTGCATCCCCGTCTAGCCTTGTTAAATATATGCTCGAAGCGTATTCATGCCTAGGAAAGAAAATGGAGCAGTCCAGGGCTCTTGGAAATTTATCCCCGATTTTATGCTCGCAATAGACGTTTTTAAATTTCCAGCTGACTCCATTTTCGACGATTGAAACGTTGGCGTTTATGAATTTAACAATAAGGTTGTCATCCAGCAAATTATTCAGGTTGCTGAAAGTTGTCAGTGGCTCCAAAAGCGCTCTATTCTCTCCTCCCTTTTCAAAATTAGGATTCAGGGAAATGTTTTTAAAATCGTCTCCAATATCCAGATGAATTTTTGGATTCACAAGGGAAATAGCCTTTGCCACCAGTCTCTGCTGCCTAAACGATTCTTCATAATCCGGAAGAATAGAAACCTGAGGCATGGAAAGATCGTCCAATCTGACTCTGTTCATTAAAATTTCGATTGCTCCGACATCGGCATTCCAGCGCAGCATGGCGGATTTCATTGATAGATCGGAATCTGGAAGTAATTTTTCAAATCTACTCTGTACCAAAGATGATATGAAAGTATTTTCCACAGATCCGAATTGCAGAAATATTCCAAAAAATATCAGCGCAGCAATTACTCCAACCATGCCTCCAATAATTATCAGAGAAGTTATTCGTATAATTTTAGGCACGTACCCGGACAAAGGTCTTACTATAAGTACTGAAAAAGATTCCTTTGCATAATTGCGCAAAGAAAAATCAAATTCCTGACTTTGTTCTGAGAAATCATTGCTTTCGCAGATCTCTTCTTTGGTGTTTTTCTTTTTTCTACTGATCAATTTCACGGCATTACTAAAAAAACTCATGATACAAAAACCCACTATTCAAATGGATTCTGCAATAAAAAGTTTTTATGAAAAGTTAATATCGTGAATTTTTTACTTTTTCTCTATCATTCTAAAAAAATCATCTTCGGATATGATTTTTACTCCCAATTTTTTCGCTTGATCCAGCTTTTGCCCGGCGTTTTCGCCCGCGACCACAAAAGAGGTTTTTGCAGAAACAGACGAAGCGGCTCGCCCTCCGAACTTTTCCGCGAGCTCTTTTGCCTCATCTCTTGAAATTTTTTTGAAACTTCCAGTGAAAACAATGGATTGTCCCGCAAAAATTTCATCTTCCAGAGATTCCACGTCTATAATTTTTATAATTCCGCTGGAAATTTCGTCTCCGCAGAGCTTTTGAACAATTTCCAAATTATCTCTGTTGGAGAAAAAGCTATTGAAATCTTTCGCAATGGAAATTCCTATGCCCTGGATTTCGCATAGTTTCTCGCCCTCTCCATTCCTGATGCAATCAAAAAAATTATCGTAGGTTTTTAAAAATTTGGCGATCGCTTTGGATACCGCTCTGCCGACCTGAGGAATCCCGAGAGAATAGATGAATTTGTCCAAAGATATTACCCGGGCGGCGTTTATCGATTTAAAAAGATTTTCAACTGACAATTCGCCCCAACCATCAGCATTTTCCAGACAGAGATCTTTGTTTCTATCTTCTATATAGAAAATATCTATGGGACTTTTTATTATTCCCTTCTCAAATAGAAAGCGAATGTTTTTCTCTCCCAATCCGTCGATATCGAAGGCGTGCTTAGAAACGAAATGTATCAACCTTTCCACCAACTGCGCTTCGCAGTTGAGATTTATACATTTGACGGCCACTCCGCTTTCTTCTTTTACAAGGGACGATTGGCAGCATGGGCAGTTGGCGGGGAATTGGAACGGAACCGAATCCGCTGGGCGTTCTTCCAAAATCGGATACAGAATTTGTGGAATAACATCTCCGGCACGTTGCAGAACAACCCGATCTCCGACTCTGATATCTCGTTTTTCTAGTTCATCTCTGTTGTGTAGAGTTGCCCGCGAAACGACGACTCCTCCCACTGTGACCGGTTTTAACTCCGCCACCGGAGTTATGGTGCCGGTTCTGCCGACCTGGGTAATGATATTCAGGACAGTGGTTTGAGCTTTTTCCGCAGGAAATTTATAGGCAATGGAGTGACGCGGAAATTTTACGGACGCTCCAAGTTTTCTTTGAATAGATAAGTCGTTGATTTTATAGACTATTCCATCTATGTCGTATTCAAGCTCTGCTCGCTGTTTCTCGATTTTTTTGTAAAATTCCAACGCTTCGGATTGGCTTTTGCAAAGCGCGATGTGGTCCGACATAACAAACCCGAATTTTTTCAAAGCCTGTAGAATTTCCATCTGAGTGGAAAAGGCAAAAGAGATTGATTTTGAATTTTGTTCCGAAACAATTGCGTAGGCGAAAAACATCAGTCTGCGCGAAGCAGTGATTTTGGAATCCAATTGCCTAAGAGATCCCGCCGCTGCGTTGCGCGGATTCGCGAACAATTTTTCTCCATTTTTTTCGCGTTGCCTGTTCAATTCTTGAAAATCAGATTTTAGCATCACGATTTCGCCGCGAATTTCAACTGTTTCTTGAAAATCTTCAATTTTTTTAGGAATGCAATCGATGGTAAAAATATTTTGGGTAACGTCCTCTCCAACGACTCCGTCGCCTCTGGTGGAAGCTGAAGTCAGCACTCCGTTTTTATAAACGATGGATGCGGAGAGACCGTCCAGCTTTGGCTCCAGAACCAGATCTACATTTTCAACGTTCGCAAGTTTTTTCACTCGATCAATAAAATTGGAGATATCGTCTTCATTGTAGGCGTTTTCCAGGGATAGCATGGGAGTGGAATGCGAAACTTTTTTAAAATTTTTTGGAGCCGCCGCCCCCACTTTCTGAGAAGGACTTTTCGGCGATTTTAGTTCTGGAAATTCATTTTCTATTTCCAGAAGCTCATTATACAAGGAGTCGTATTCTGAATCGCTGACGCTGGGATCGTCAAAAATATAATACTGCTTTGAATATAGACTTAACTGATCGGATAATTCCGAATGGCGTTTTTTTTTATCAGAAAAACTCATAATCCCCAGGGCAATTTACCATACAAAGATGGCTGGGATGGTAGGATTCGAACCCACGAATGGCTGGACCAAAACCAACTGCCTTACCACTTGGCTACATCCCAACGGCCGGCAGATGTTACACCATGATTTTTGAAAATGCCAGAGAAAATATGCCTTTAGGGGCTACACATGTGGAGTTGCAAGCCAAGAAATGCTTATTTCTCTACATATATTGTATTCGTATACTCCTCAGAACTTGCTCGATCAATCATGTGGAGGGACGTAACGCGTTTCGATCTTGACTTTAGGCATGAAACAACTTATCAGTGAAGCAAGCAAAGAATGAGGCAAAATGTTTGATTCTTTCACCAGCAGGGTCTCCGATATTTTTGAAAAGCTGCGCAGAAACGGGGTTTTGAAAGAATCCGACGTGGACGAAGCGCTGCGCGGAATTAGAATAGCTCTTCTGGAGGCGGACGTTTCTCTGGAGGTCGCCAAAAAATTCGTCGCTGAAGTAAAAGAAAAAGCCATTGGCCAAAACGTAATTAGATCGATTTCTCCATCGCAGGCGATAACGAAAATAGTTCACGATCGTCTCGTCGAATTGCTTGGAAAATCCAATCAAATGGAACTGAGCGGAAAACCGCGCAAAATAATGATGGTCGGACTGCAGGGGGCTGGAAAAACGACGACAGCTGGAAAGCTGGCCAAATTCTTTTCGAAGAAAAATAAAAAGGTCGTAATAGCATCCACAGACATATACCGCCCCGCGGCCATTCGGCAGCTACAGGTGCTTTCGGATAAAATCAACGGAAGCATTTTTGCGCCATCCTGCGAAAATGTAGACGAGATATGTCGGTCGGCTCTCGGGACTTTTAAAAGAGAAAACGCAGACGCTTTGATCCTGGATACGGCGGGGCGGCTTCACATTGACGAAGTCAAAATGCATGAATTGCAGCAAATCAACGGGATTATCGAAGCGGACGAGATTATTCTGGTCGTCGACATCATGACCGGACAGGATGCTTTGAATATAGCCAGGAGATTTTCCGAAGCTCTCCCTATTTCAGGCGTAATTCTGACGCGGGTTGACGGAGATGCGCGTGGTGGGGTGGCGCTGTCGATGCGAGTTGTCACCGGGTGTGAGATAAAATTTTTGTGCACCGGAGAACAACTCGACGACATGGAATTTTTCGATGCCGAAAGAATTGTTGGCAGACTTTTGGGCATGGGGGACGTGGTTTCTCTCGTGGAAAAAGCGCAGGAGAATTTTTCAAGGGAGGAAGAGGAAGAAGCGGCCAAAAAAATGCAGGCTGGAATCTTTACGTTCGACGATTTTGCCGCGCAGCTGGAGAAAATGTCTAAATTGGGCGGATTGAAAACGATCCTGAAAATGCTTCCGCAAAGTCAACAGCTTGAAAATTTGATGGAAATCAATGGAGTATCAGACAAAACGGTCGCAAAAAATCTGGCCATAATCAGATCCATGACCAGAAAAGAAAAAAGAAATCATAAACTACTGAACGGATCCAGAAAAAAAAGAATTGCAGCAGGGGCGGGGAGTACCGTTCAAGAAGTGAATAAATTAGTTAAACAATACGAAGGTGCACTCGACATGTTTAAAAAAATAAAAAAGAATGGAATAATGAAAATGGCGTCCATTATGGGAAAACAGCGATGAAAATTTTTGATGGCATAGAGAGGTTGAGAGGGTTTGCCTGTATTCTGGTCCTGATTCAGCATATCGTTTGGATTTGTCCAATGCGCTTTGTGTATGAAAATCTTCCGCATAGTTTGCTAAATGCCGGCGGAGGAATGCGCGTATTTTTTGCCATTTCGGGTTTTGTCATTACGTTGTCGCTCAAAAATAGGATCAACGTTTTGCAGGGCGATCTTTTTTTGGACAGGGTATTTTCCGCCAAAGAATTGCTCCTTTCGTTCTATAAAAAGAGATTTTTCAGAATATTTCCCGTGGTGTTTTTTGTGGTTATATTGCTGGGGATATTTTTGAATTTCACAGAGGAAAATCTGGCCTGGGCGCCCTCTCTTCTCCGCGCTCCCGCGGAAATATTCTTCGGCGTGTTTAATAATTCCGTGGAATTGTTCGTGACGAGTGAAAAAATTCACACAGGTGGACTTGGTCCGCTTTGGACGCTGGCGGTGGAAGCTCAGTTTTATATTTTTTGGCCTCTGATTTTGTTGTTCTGTAAAGATGACAGCACGCGGGCCACAGTTTCATTGTCTCTTGGCTTTTTGTTTATGTTTTTGTTGCAGCCAATACTTAGTGCAATGTATGGGACAAAGTACTATATAATCTATAACAACCTATCCGAGTTGTTTCTGGGGGCGTTTCTGGCATTTTTGTATCAGGATAAATCGTCGATTAAATTCAATCCGAAACTTGCAAAATTATCGGTTATAACCCTTGCAATGCTGATATGGTTTTATCCGAATTCCCTGGACAAAGCGTTTTTTTCAAATATCGTTGTTAGTTTTTCATCCGTGCTGCTGGTGGCGCTGGCGGTCTTCGTGGACGGAAGTTGCGATCTGCCGATATTCAACAAAATTTTTGATTATCTTGGAAGTAGATCGTTTTCGTTTTACGCAGTTCAATTAACCCTGGCGAATATCGTCGTTTGGTACACGAATTCCATACATTTCCCAAAAGAATCTTTTTATGAGTATGAATTTTTTCGCTATCAATTTATAATATTCATCGTCGTGTTACTTGTGGTTTCAGAGCTGATGTACAGATTCATCGAGAGACCGTTTAGAAAGTTGGGACGAAAGTAGAGTTTTGTTGGAGTGGTATAATGAAGAACGCACTGGGAATATTTTTAGCTGGAGTCTTACTGGTTGGCTGCGCGGGCAATGATCATGACTCCTCGGCTCCTCTGATTCGCATCGCAAAAGAAGCAAGAAAAAGTGGAAATTCCGAGGCGGCAATAAGTTTTTACAACAAAGCTTTAGCAATGGATTCCGACAATGTGGATGCTTTGCTCGGATTGGCAGAGGTTTACATTGATCTAAAACTACTCGATGCAGCCTCCGAGTACATAAAAAAAGCGAAAGGCAAAGAAAGCGATATTTCAAGGTCGTCCTATCTGCAGGGGAAGATATATCTGCTATCTGGTGAGGATGCAAAGGCAGAGAAAGAGTTTCTGAAAAGCACTTCTGCAGATTCCTTGAATGCGCTTGGGGCGGTTTACGACGGCCGTGGAGAGCATCAAAAAGCGCAGGGGCTGTATAAACAGGTTATTGCGAAAAGTCCAAGCTATATCGATGCTTACAACAACATGGGATTATCGTTGATGCTCTGCGACAAATATAAAGAAGCGATATTTTACTTGGAAAACGCCTGCTCTTTGCCGAATGCAAACGTCGCCTATCGCAGCAATCTGGCTCTTGCCTATGGGCTGTACGGAAACGTGCAGAAAGCAAAATCCATTTATTCACAGGATTTTGAAGGAGACGAGCTTGAAGAAAAAATTTCCTATCTGGAAGACATAATTTCAGCAAAGCAACAGTAGCTTATTATTTAGAGAGAAACATTGTCTAAGATTTTGGGGATCGATCCGGGGTTACATATCACTGGCTGGGGAATGATAGATTATGACGGATTTCAGTTGAAATATGTGTCCCACGGAACGATAAAGTCTTCTCCTTCGAATGATATAAGTTCGCGGCTTAGCCATATTTTCAAGACTCTATCGGATGTTATCGAAGAATATTCTCCGAAAGAAGTGAGCATAGAAGAGGTTTTCGTCAACAAAAATCCTTTTTCGTCGCTGAAATTAGGAATGGCCCGCGGAGCGGCGATTTGCTGCGCAGGCGTTCTGGGATTAAAAATTTTCGAATATACTCCGAACAAAATAAAAAAATCTGTGGTTGGGGCAGGACATGCAACAAAAGAGCAGGTGTCCATAATGATTCAAAAATTATTAAACTGCGATAGCGTAAAGCTCGATGCCGCCGACGCGCTTGCAGTCGCAGTTTGCCATGCCCATCATAAAACGTTTTACACGGTGCAAAAATGATAACGTATCTCAAGGGAACTGTGGAAAAAATCGCGGAAAATTCAATGGTCATCGACGTTAACGGCATTGGATACCACGTAATTTGTTCCGCCAGAACAATAAACGAAGCTAGCAATTATGCCGGAGTGATTCATATTTTTACGATGTTAAGCGTGCGAGAAGATTCCTGGACGTTATACGGGTTTATTTCCGAGCAGGAAAGATTTTGGTTTAATACTCTCACATCCGTTCAGGGGGTCGGAGGAAAGGTGGCAGTTGCAATTTTATCTGCCATTTCGGACGAAGACATATACAACGCCTTCCTTACCGGCGATAAAAACATGTTCACGAGGGCGGACGGAGTGGGACAGAAACTTGCGACGCGCATAATTACGGAGCTAAAGGAGAAGATCATCGGGAAAATTGATCTCAATGTTCAGCTGGCAACGTCCGCAGCCATCGAGTCCAGCGTTTTGGGAGACGTTATCTCCGCTCTTTCGAATCTTGGATACCAAAAAGCTGATATTCTGCGCGTAGTTTCTTCCATGAAAATGGATTCAGACGCTGGATTCGACGTTTTGCTAAAGCGTGTTTTGAGTAAATTATCATCCGGAGTATGATATGAAGAAAAATGAACTAAGTCCGGAGCTACTGGAACTCGAGACCGGCGAGTACTCGCTACGCCCAACAAATCTTGGCGATTTCATAGGACAGGAAGCGGTTAAGGACAATCTTCGCATATTTATCGAATCCGCGAAAAAGCGAAATATCGCCATGGATCACGTGCTGTTTTTCGGTCCACCTGGATTGGGGAAAACCACGCTTTCTCAGATTATATCAAAGGAATTGGAAGTCGGATTCAAAGCCACGTCCGGGCCTATTTTAGCGAAAGCCGGCGATCTTGCAGCGATCCTCACAAATCTGCAGGAAAAGGACGTTCTGTTCATAGATGAAATCCATCGAATGAATCATCTCGTGGAGGAAATTTTGTATCCGGCCATGGAGGATTTCAAGCTGGATTTAATGATAGGGGAGGGGCCAGCGGCCCGTTCCGTTAGGATTGATTTGCCACATTTTACATTAATCGGGGCCACGACGCGCTCCGGAATGCTATCCTCGCCTCTGCGCGATAGATTCGGCATACCGATGCGTTTGGAGTTCTACAGCCATTACGAATTACAGATAATAATCTCGAAAAACGCAGAATTGCTGGGAATTCCGATATCAAAAGACGGCTCCGAGGAAATAGCCAGAAGATCCAGGGGCACGCCGCGAATCGCGGGTCGTCTTTTGAAACGCATCAGAGATTTCGCCATCGTTAGCGGCTCGGACGTGGTCGATAAAAAAATCGCTGATCTTGCCCTAAAAAGACTGGACGTGGACGAAAATGGCCTTGACTCCATGGATAGAAAATATTTAAAATACATCCTTGATTTCTACGATGGAGGGCCAGTTGGCGTGGAGACTCTGGCTGCTGTATTATCGGAGAAAAGGGATACGATAGAAGAGGTTATCGAGCCATATATCCTGCAAAACGGTCTCGTGCAAAGAACGGCGAGGGGACGCGTTCTTACGGCCGAGGGGTATCGGTATCTGGGAGCGCCTCAAAAAAGGCGAAATGATTTGTATGAAGGAGAATTGTTATGAACGGCACAGAGGAAATAGTAATAGCGGCCAGCAAAATTGGCGGCCACGAGATGTCACTGATAGGGCTTTTTGCGCAGGCTTCGCTTTGCGTGAAGTTGGTTGTAATCCTGCTTCTGGGATGCTCTTTCTGGAGTTGGACGATCATCTTCGCAAAGTTTTCTTTTTTAAAAAAAATCAAATCCCGCGCGGATAAATTCGAAGAGGCGTTTTGGAATTGCGGATCAATTGAGACTTTTTTTGATAATTTGAACAATAAGGGAGACGATCCTTTTGTATCGGTTTTCATCGCCGGCATGCAGGAATGGCGACGCACAAAAACAAAGGTTAAAACGGCCATTGGTAGCATTTCACTGAATGAACGCATCACCCGCATGATGCGCGTCAGCATAGGACGAGAAATCGAGTACCTGGAACAATACCTTGGATTTCTTGCAAGCGTAGGATCGACGGCTCCATTTATTGGATTATTCGGAACGGTTTGGGGTATCATGAATAGTTTTGAGTCGATAAAATTCGATCAGAACACCAGTCTGACTTCTGTTGCCCCTGGCATCGCAGAGGCGTTGTTCGTTACGGCCCTTGGGTTGGCAGTCACAATTCCGGCGGTCATTGCCTATAACAAGATATCTTCGGAAATCAATAGATACCAGAACAGGCTAGAGGCTTTTGTCGATGAATTTTCCTCGATTATTTCTCGTCAAATTGAAGATTCCGAGGTATAGATAGATGACTTTTATTCCGACCAAAAAGAGGGCCAACTCCCGTAGAGTTCTTATGAGCGATATGAACGTCACGCCGATGATCGACGTTATGCTTGTGCTTCTGGTGATTTTTATGATCACAGCTCCGCTCCTGACTGTCGGCGTAAAAGTTGATCTTCCAAGCGCAAACGCGCCAAATATCAACAGCAACGAAACTCCCATAGTGGTGCATGTCACCAAGGAAGGGCTTGTTTTCATTGGAGAAATAGAAGTTAACGCGGAAACTTTACCGGACAAGCTTAGAGCCATCACAAGTGAGAACACGGCTGATACGAAAATCTTTGTAAAAGGCGATAAATCGCTTCCCTATGGAGTAATTATGAATATCATGGGACGCATAAGTGGTTCAGGGTTTAAAAAAGTTGTCCTGGTAACGGAATTACCGAAAAAGCAGGAACAAAATGCGTCGAAACAGAAATAGTTTTTCACTGAAACAATCGATCGCATATTCTTTGCTGGCGCATTCGCTGATAATGGCGGCTGGATCGATATCGTTTTTTATTCCAAGAGAAAATGATCTGTCGCTAACCGACGTTCAAATTGCCAGCGATGAGGAGCTGCAGAACATTCTTAACGATTATCAGCTGGAATCTCCACAAACGCCTCCCGTGGAAGAGATAAAGCAGGAGGAGATAAAAACGATTGAGGAGATCAGGGAGGAAATCAAAGCGGAAGAAACACTCAAGGAGGAGCCTGTTCCTCAAAATCCAGAACCAAAACCAGCAGAACCGGAAACAAAAAAACAGGAAGAAATAATCCCGGAGCCTCCCCAGGAAGTGGCAAAGGAACCCGAGCCGATCACCGAAAAACAGGAAGAAACGGCAAAGGAAGAGGATGTCAAAGAAGAGGAGGCCGTTCCTAAACTTGAAAAAATTGAGGAAAAGCCAAAGGAAGAAATTAAGGTAGAAGAGAAAAAGAAACCAAGAAAACGAAATCGTAAAGCGCTGATGGAAACCATCAAAAGGGCGGAAAAGAAAAAGGCGAAAGAAAAAAATCGCAAAAAAATACTGGAAATAGCGGAAAAAGCCTCCAGAAAAAAGAAGGACGTCACCTTCGATAAAATGCTCAACGGCAGCATTAACGATCTTAAAAAAGGCATCGGACAAAAAAGAAATGGCGGCGGTGGCTCTGGATTTACAGGCGGAACAATGGTCGGTGACGAAACCGTTGCCCGCATAATCAACGATCAAATAAAACCATATTGGAATGTGCCTTCGGGAATTAAAGACGCCGAAAAACTCATAATAGAAATAGAATTGCAGCTGGATAGCAGCGGAGAGGTAATTCCCTCAAGTGTAAAAATTGTTGATGAAAAACGCTATGCAATGGATTATATTTTCAAGGCGGCGGCCGATAGCGCGCGCAGAGCGATTCTGGAAGTGGGACGTTTTAGGATCCCGCATGAAAAGCTGGAACAGGAAAAAGAATATCGGTTGAAATTTAATATAGCGGACGCGCTTAGAGAAGCTGGAGGATAATATGATGCGCTTTGTAAAAAAAATAGTTTTTGTCTTTTGTTTTGTGTTTGTATCCCACGTTAACGCTTCCACTGTCGTGAACGTAAACAAAGGAGTTATGAAACCAATCAAAATTGCTTTGAATTTGTTTAGTCAAAACAATTCTCTGAGGGAAGACTTTCTGAAAGTTGTGAACAACGACCTGCAGAGCACGTTCCTGTTCAAGTCCATACCGGAAAGCGCTTTTATGCAAATTCTAAGAGGAACAAACCAAAAACCGACTTTTTCTCTGTGGAAAGTCATAAATGCTCAATATCTAGCAAATATTGAAATGAAAATCGAAGGCAGTATATTGCACGTGTCGGCCGTGCTCTATGACGTTCTATCGGAATCTCCGGTTGGGACTTTGTCGGCTTCTGGAGATGTGAAAGGATGGAGAAAACTTGCCCACGTGGTAGCTAATAACATATATGAAAGGGTCACCGGCGAGATCGGTTACTTTGACACAAAAATATTATACGTCGCTCTTCAGCAACAAAATCATGGGAAAAAAACCTACCGTTTAGCTATGATGGATCAGGATGGTCACGACCATAAATTCCTGACAGATGGCAGCACCATCGTTTTAACGCCGCGTTTTTCTCCAAATGGAAAGGAATTTTCGTTCTTTTCATATCGGGAGAGAATCGTCAACGGTCGCAGGGTGCCGCTTTCCGCCAGCGTTTATCGGTATGATTTGTCCGCTCGAAAGACGGAGCTTCTTGCTCATTTCAACGGAATGACCTATGCTCCAAGATATTCTCCGACCGGGAATTTGTTAATATTCAGTCTATCGAATCGTGGATCGTCTTCCATTTATACATTTGATCTAATCACAAGAAGATTGACCCGTCTCACCAAAGGAAAGTGTATCGACACCTCTCCATGCTACTCTCCGGATGGCAAATATATAGTGTTTAATTCAGACAGGGGCGGAACTCAGCAGATTTATATAATGGATGCGGACGGATCCAATGTCAGAAGGCTTTCGTTCTCCAACGCAAGATATGCTACGCCGGTCTGGTCTCCAAGGGGCGATTGGATTGCGTTCACAAAATTCGGTCGCGACGGGTTCTACATAGGGGTGATACATCCGGATGGCACAGGCGAAAGAATGTTGGCTTCCGGGTATTTGGTGGAAGGGCCGACCTGGTCTCCAAACGGTCGCGTGATAATGTTCTCGAATCAGGACTACGGTAGAAGAGAAAAAATCTTTAGCGTTGACATTACCGGGTATAATAAGCGTGAAGTTTCAACACCGCACAATGCCATAGACCCAGAATGGTCGGCTAAGAACAAGTAGATTGCGAATCCTTTGTTCTTTGATTAAAGGCCGAAAAATATTACCTGGCGATCCGGGTAGTTTTTAGCTTTCCACTCCTGCAGTTGATCGCTTTTAATGGTTTTTTCGATGGGGTTCATTGAATCGATTCCGGAATTGCCTTTGAAACTGACGACATATAAATTTGGATGTTCCTTTGTCAGTTCAATAAACGCCATCGCATCGTCGTAGTCCATATCATTATGCGAAAAATCGACAACTTTCAGTTCTTTCATGGTTGCGACCGGCAAATTTTTGGCCCCACCTTTAATCTGATTTCCGCCAACATATAGTTGCTCCAAAGAAGTATTTGGAAATGACTTACACAGCGCGGCGAATGCGGCGGAATCCATGCCGCAATTGTTGGCCATTAGAGTAATCAAAGGAGTTTCCGCAATCGCCTTGGATAGGCTCTCGGCGCCTTTTTCATCCAGAACATTGCCAGAGACATTTAAAGTTTTTAGATTTTTCATCGATTCGATGGGCTGGGATATCAGCTTAATCGCGTCGCTTGGCAAAAACATGGAGGAAATATCAAAAACTTCCAGTTTTCTAAGTTTACTCAGCGACTCTTGGAATTTTTCCAAATTTTCAAATAAGCTGACGTGCTTGTGCTTTCTAAGTCCCTTTATATACATTTTCAAAGAAACTAGTTTGGTAAAGTTACCTATTGACTCTGCAATGTGAGCAAAATCATCTTCAGATGTGGATACAAACGAAAGTTCTAATTTTGTTAGCCCTTTTGCCAGACTGATTGCTCTGGCAATATTCTCAACCAATTTTTTTTTGCTATCTCCGGTAATTAGATCGCATCCCAGTCCTAGTTCCCGAAGAGTCCCGGAAGAATTAGATAGTAAATTCGCTAAACATTTGGCTATAGCTTCATCGATTTCTCTAACGGTTAAATTGAAATATTTCATATTTGGGCGGTTTTCCAGCGCTCCTAGTACAGTTGCAGGTCCTTCACCTTCCGAATCTGGATCAACTAAGCTTACGGATACAAGACTAGTGCGTTTTCTACAAATATCTGCAACTAATTCATAATCTTGTTTTTCTATGTGGCATGAGTGCAGCAATAAACTCTTCAGATTTTTTGGAAGAAATTTTTGTAAATTTTCCAGCATTTCTTCCGTGAGAAGAAGTCCATTAAATTCAACGCTTATTAAGTTCGGGAACTTCTTGAAAAACTTCAAATCGGAATCAAAATCTTTCGGTAAAGGTTCGACGGAATACGTTTTATTAGATGCAAACAGATATAGTTTTCCATTTTTAATGCGCCAACCGATAACTTCTTCCGGAGGTATTGGATGCGACGCTTTGGTAAATGGATAGCAATTTTCCTCTTCCTGATCCTCGGATATCGCGTCTTTGTTATTATTTTTATTTTTCTGCGAAGCATTTACGAAAGATTTCAACTGCCCCACAGATCCGGCTCTTGGCGTTGGAGGAGCTGTATATGCGATTTCTTGAGTTGCAAACAGCAACGCACAGATTACTAATATATTTTCAAAATTTTTGTACACACGCATTACCAAACCTCAGCCATTGTTTTCAAGTTCAATGAAAACATAAAAAGGTAAAAAAAAATTGAATATTTTTCGTTTTCCGTATTTTTTTGTATATAATCGACTTCATTATTTGGAAGCACGATGGAAATTATCGACAGAATAGGCAGCATTCTATGTATAAATGATGAAGAAAATGAGATTAAGCATATTCTGGCCACGGAAATTCTAAGAGATTATGATATTCGCGGAATTTTTGGAGAAAATCTTTTTCCGGACGACGCCTATGATATAGGGCGGGCGTTCGGGACTATTCTCAATAGAAAAAATCTAAAAAAAATGTGCGTTGGACATGATGGTAGAAATTCTTCCGACCTGCTGACTCGAAACCTTATAAATGGATTAACCAACGCCGGAGCAGAGGTGGTGGCGCTTGGCTTGGGTCACACTCCGATGATGTATTACAGCGTGTATAAACTGGATCTTGACGCCGGAATTATGGTTACTGGTTCGCACAACCCTTCCCAATATAATGGATTTAAATTTATGCTGGGACGCGATCCATTTTACGGCGAAAACATAAAACATCTCGGTGAAATGATAGCCAATAAAGATTTTGTTGAAAAAAATGGTCGCGAGATTGTTTTAAATCGGACGTTTCCCAATTATGTGCACGATATCCTGGAAGGATTTGATTTCACAGACGACGTAAAAGTCGCCTGGGACATTGGAAACGGAGCCACGAGCAATATTATAAAAGCTATAACTGCAGCAATTCCTGGGAAACATCATCTTCTATTCGAAGAAATAGACGGAAATTTTCCAAATCGACCGCCAGATCCAACTGTGGCGAAAAATATAGAGTACCTATCGAAATTCGTGTCCTATAATAATTTCGATATAGGTTTTGGATTCGATAGCGACGGGGACAGGTTGGCCGTCGTTGATTCCAGTGGACGTATGCTGTTCAGCGATCAAGTTTTAGAGGTTTTGTCCATGGATTTTCTGAAAAAGAATCCGGGAGCACAGGTCATAGCTGACATAAAATCCTGCAGTAGATTATTTAACACCGTAGAAAAATGCGGGGGCGTTGGAATCATGGAAAGATCCGGCCACTCGTTTATAAAAATGAGAATGAAAACCAGCGGAGCCCTTCTGGCCGGAGAAATGAGTGGCCATTTTTTCTTCAAAGATCGGTGGTTTGGATTCGACGACGGCATTTATGCTGCTCTAAGATGTCTGGAAATCGTTTGCGAAAATAAAAACGCTTTCAACAATCTGGAGTACGGGTGTGTTACGCCGGAAATTCGCATTATCTGCGAAGAAAGCGAAAAATTTCGTATCATAGATTCGCTGAAAAATCAACTAAAACGAGAGAAAGTCGATTTAATTGAAATAGATGGCGTTAGAGTCACTACCGATCAAGGGTGGTGGATATTGCGGGCTTCCAATACTCAAAACGCGCTGTCTTTGAGGATAGAGGCCAATTCCAGAGAAGACATGGAAAAATTAAAGGGAAAAATTCAAAACTATCTGATTAGCGATATTAAAAACATAGCGGAAGTTCTCAAAGACGAGATTGCATGAATAGAGAATTTATCGAGTTTCTGAAAAGCAAAATTTCCATCGTTGATATAGTTTCCAGCAGAATACGTTTGCGTAGAGCTGGAAAAGATTGGTTTGGATTGTGTCCGTTCCATAGGGAAAAAACTGGATCACTGAAAGTCGACGCGGACAGGGGGTATTATTACTGTTTTGGATGCGGCGCCCACGGAGACGCCATAAGTTTTGTACAGAACTTCGACAAAATCAGCTTTAGCGAGGCCGTGGAGAATATCGCGAATTCTCATGGAATTCCGTCGCCCTATAAAGAGAAAGTTTTCGCAGATCCAAACAAGCCAATATACGACGCAATGACTGAAATGAAGAATTGGTTTATAAAACAATTAAACGAACCGATGGGAAAAAACGCAAAAAAATACCTCGCGTCGAGAAAAATATCTCAGGAATCCATGGAAAAATTTCAATTGGGATTCGCTCCAAATAATCACGAACTATTTAAGCATTTGAGGCAACAGGGAATTCCGGACGACGTTTTACTAAAAACCGGAGCCTATAATCGATCAAAATATCGCAATGAAATGGTCAACAGATACAACGGACGTCTAATATTTCCAATTATAGACAGCGTTGGGAAATGCATAGGATTTGGTGGAAGAATTCTGGGAAAGGAAGATACGGCGAAATACATTAATTCTCCGGAAACGGAGCTTTTCATTAAAAGTGATCATTTATATGGATATTTCCTTGCTAAACGCGGAAAAACCCGCGAAATAATTTTAACCGAAGGATACCTGGACGTTATTTCTATGCATCAGGCTGGATTCGACGGCACTGTAGCTCCACTTGGAACATCGATAAGCGAAACCCAGATCAACATGTGCTGGAATGTATGTGATAATCCCGTTGTTGCTCTTGACGGAGACAGTGCTGGAATTAAGGCTTCCTACAGATGGATAGATAAAATGTTATCACTAATTAGAGCCGGACAATCATTTAAATTCGCAAAACTACCCCAGGGATCAGATCCGGATCAATTGATTGCCGATGATCACGCCGACGTGATAAAAAATGCCGTTTCCAGCGCCTCGCCATTGTCGGATTGGATGTGGGAGGGGGCGTTTTTGCTCTATCCTTCAGAAACTCCGGAGCAAAAAGCCGCCATAGTTAAAATGCTTATGAGCAAGGCAGAAACTATTTCTGACGTTGCCATTAAGAGATTGTATGTCCAAGCCATAAAACAAAAAGAACGTGATCTTTACTATAGGAAATCTAAAACTCCAACCAGGAAGGAAAACATCCGCCCCGTAGTTTCTGTTCGGGAGAAGTTGGAAAAAATATTCATTGTGACCATTACAAATCACCCATATATTATTGACAAGATAATTGAGAGCTTTACAAAGCTGGAACCAATGAATTCTCAGATGCAAAGGTTAAAAAGCAAAATATTGGATTGCTATGAAGATTATCGAAATGGGGAAACTGAAAAGTACGTTGCAGCTATCTCATCTTTGAAGAAAGAAATGGAGATGGAGATAAAGGACGCGGAATTACATGCAAGGTTTTCAGGCGAGAACTCCACGGACGATGAAGCAGTGGAAGGCTTGGCCAAATTAATGGATAAATACCTCGCAGAGCCGATCGTGGCCGCAGATTTACAAACAGCTACTTCTAGTTTAAAATCCACTTTTTCGGAAAGTGATTGGCAAAGACTAAAAGCTCTAAAACAAGAGATTATTTCACGCGTAGATAGGTAGGAGATATGGAGATGACAGCGAATTTTGTGTCCAATTTTTCGGAAGATACAGAAAATACCAAATCACCAGAGAAAACAAATCTTGATTCGGCAGAAGAACTAAAAAAACTGTTAATAATAGGCAAAGAACGCGGGTACATCACCTATGACGAGTTGAACGACACCCTGCCCAAGGAAAAATTTTCTACTGAGAAAATAGATATTGCTATTTCCAGTATTACAGATATGGGAATACAGCTTATAGAGGCCGAAGACAGCGAAACATTTTCCCGCGATGATGCTCAGGCAATAGAGACTGCCCCGAGTGTCGAAGACGATCTTCTAAAAACTGATGATCCGGTTCGGATGTATCTTCGAGAGATGGGAAGTGTCGAGTTACTTTCCAGAGATGGTGAAGTGGAACTCGCCAAAAGAATAGAACGCGGATATCTCGACGTTCTCAGCGGACTGAGTGAAAGCCCAAAAACCTTCGAAAGATTCAGGCAATGGATTTCTGATTTACAAAATCGCAAAATTATGCTGAGAGACATTGTGCAAATAGACGGGGGCGCTCCCAACAAGGATCCAGAAAATGAGGAGAGCATTTATACCGAAGACAATGATGCTCAGGATCCGGAGGAAGGGCTTCCCGAAACCCTGCCAGACACGGAAATTAGCGCCGACGAAGAAAAAATGCTTCCGGAGGTGCTGTCTCTGTTGGAAAAATCCATAGATTTACACAGCAAATTCGTAAAAAAGCCAAACTCTCACAGAAAAGAATTAATTGCAGCGACCAGTGCTTTAAATATTAATCAAAAGACCGCAACTTCGCTCTGTGAAGAATTATATACGCTCAATCGCAAACTTATCAAAAGCGAAACTCTTTTGCTGAAACTTGCCCGGGATAATGGAATTAAGCGCGACGAGTTTCTAAAAAATTATCATGGAAATGAGATGAACGAACACTGGGAGGTGCCCACGTCAAAATCCTCCAAATGGAAGAATTTTTTTGATGCATGTTCCGGCGATATCGAAAATCACAGGAATCTGGTAAAAGTCATAGAACAGGAAGTCCAATTGCCATTGAGTTCGTTCAGAAAAATTGTTTCTCGAATTCAGAAAGGTGAAAGAGAAACAAGTCGCGCAAAAAAAGAAATGATTGAGGCCAATCTAAGATTGGTCATATCCATCGCTAAAAAATACACCAATCGCGGATTACAATTTCTAGACCTGATCCAAGAGGGAAATATTGGCCTAATGAAAGCGGTGGATAAGTTTGAGTATAAGCGCGGATATAAATTCTCAACCTACGCGACCTGGTGGATTAGGCAGGCCATAACGCGTTCCATCGCCGACCAGGCTCGCACAATTCGAATCCCGGTGCACATGATAGAGACCATAAACAAAATCGTGAGGTCTTCGCGCCAGATCTTGAATGAAATAGGTCGAGAACCAACTCCGGAGGAACTCGCGGAACGTCTGCACATGCCAATCGATAAAGTTCGGAAGGTTCTGAAAATAGCCAAAGAGCCAATCAGTCTGGAATCTCCAATAGGAGATGAGGATGATTCGCACCTGGGAGACTTCATCGAGGATAAAAACATAGCCCTTCCGGTCGAATCGGCCGTAAATTCCAATCTGCGAGAAACTACGACCTTGGTTTTGGCAAGCCTGACACCCCGCGAAGAAAGGGTTCTTAGAATGCGTTTTGGAATAGGAATGAACACGGATCATACCCTTGAGGAGGTTGGTCAGCAATTTTCCGTAACCAGAGAGCGAATTCGTCAAATTGAAGCAAAGGCTCTGAGAAAGCTAAAGCATCCAAGTAGATCCAGAAAACTCAAGAGCTTCCTGGATTCTTGATATGTACAAAATTTCCTGTGTAGTTGGGCGATTCCGAGGACTTTAGTTCCATCCAGGAGCATTTAATGCTTGCTTAATGCCTTCTGTAGTAGCCAGTTGCACAGGAGTTTTCCCATCTACCTCCTCAGCTTCTTTATTTGCTCTATTAGTCAACAATATCTCTTTGGTTCAAGAGTAGATTGTAGATTAGAGCGGGGATTTTCTCAGTCTATTTAACAATAATTTATAAATATTTTCATGTCTATGATTGAAGCGCCATTCAGTCTCCTTCAAGTGTAGGTAGAATTTCTCTTTTCGTATGCCTCGGAGTCTTGTGAGCCTGCTTTTGGCTATCCCACAAAAATTCTCTACTCCGTTCACATGCGCCCTCCCGTTAGCAAAAACATCGCCACTGTGCTTCACTCGATAATGCCCTCTGTATCCTTCGTTCACTAGACCCTCATATGCTTTCCATTCGTCGCTGTAAATCGTTGAGTCGTTCGGCGCTAACCTCTTGATTATCGGGACCAATTCCTCCGCCGAACAATTCCCAACTATCCGCGTATATACTTTGTCCTCTCGCTTTTTCATGCCAAATACTTTCGTTTCCACTGATGCTACCCGACCCCTCTTACCTCGAACTCTTCTCGCTCCAAAGTAACTTTCATCAACTTCTATTTCTCCGCTGCTGATTCTTCTTCCGCAAATTCAGCAATTCTCGCTCACAAAATTTGCAAAAATCCTGTTGACCGTCTTCCTCCCCAATCTTGCCACTTCAGAGATTTGAGTCGCCGTTAAATCCGCTCCAAACAGACGCAAAATCTCCCTAAATTTGGCCCCAGAAATATGAGCTCTTCTTATGTATCTATTCTTCTTTGATATATCCTACCTTATCCGATAAGAAAATCTACTCAATCTACTCTTGAACCCTTATTTTTTTACAATCGTCTGAGACTTCCCAGACTGCGTCACCCCCGCAGGTTATTTCACGAGGCGCACAAATCGCAGTTTCTGGGATAAGCAACATAAGCACGATTGCCGTCATTTTCTTTATATTTTCCATGAGTTCACCTCCACATTTAAGTGAGAATATAACATTATCGGTAGCTTGTCAAGAATTTTCGGTTTTTTAGTTAAAATTATGTTAAAATTAGTCGACAGATTATTTCGCTAGTTTATACATGAATCACGTTGGGAACGCGATTTTCATTTTCTGGATGGCTTCGCTTCGCTCACAATGACGAGGAGTGGTGGCATCATTATTGCGTGGAGCACAGCTACGTGGCAATCCAGAAAATGAGAAGTGCGCGTTCAAAGTGATTCATGTATGCGTCAATTAAACTTCTTCTTCGTTGTTTTTTCGTCCAGCCCTGGAGAGAAACACGTAAATCACCGGAACAACGAACAAAGTAAAGAAAGTTCCAAAAGACATTCCCCCAACAATGACCAATCCTATTTGACGTCTTGCTCCGGCTCCAGCCCCGGTTGCAACTGCCAGCGGAATTGACCCTATAACCATCGCAAACGTCGTCATTAGAATCGGGCGCAGTCGTAAAAACGCAGCCTGCTTCACTGATTCCAGAAGCTCTGTCCCCTGCTCTCTCAGACCATTGGCGAAATCCACGATTAAAATTCCGTGCTTCGTTATCAATCCAATTAGCGTCACCAGTCCGACCTTGGAGTAAACGTTGAGGCTTCCCTCCGGAACCAGGTACAGAGTAATCAGAGCTCCGGTAATGGAAAACGGCACACTCAACATGATTATAAGAGGATCAATAAAACTCTCGAATTGAGCCGCAAGAACCAAAAACACGAAAATTATCGATAAAAGGAATACCATTACTATTTGCTTGCTTTCCTCAAGATAATTTTTCGTGTCGCCGGAAAAAGTAAGCTGAATTGTATCCGGAAGATATTTATCTTTTAGACTGACCAGATCGTCTATAACCCCGCCAAGACTGTGTCCTTTCGCAATATTTGCATTCGCGACGACCGATAGCATTTGGTTATGATGGTTCAATCCCATAGGAGAAGAGCGCTCTTTCACAGAAATCAAATCTGAAATTGGCACCATTTTAACTTCGTTGTCTTTCGAAAACATTCTGGATTTCACCAACATTCTGGAGAGATCATCCGGAGACTCGCGCAATTTTTTCTCCACCTGCACGAATAATTCGTCTCTTTTCGCCTCCCGTTGTACGTTGGCCGCCTTCTTTCCTTTTACAAAACATTCTACCGTATCAATGATATCTTTCACGGTGACTCCCAGCGAAGCCGCCTTATTCCTATTTATCTCCACCACATATTCCTGCTGAGGCGGCAGTATAGACGACTGCAGTGGGTGCTGTATTCCTTGGTAGTTTGCCTGCAGAGTCCAGAGAAACTTTCTGCCGTACCTCTCCAAATATTCATAGTTTTGATTGGTTTGCAGAATGAAATCCACCGTATCTTTGTCCGCTCCGGAAAATCCTGCCGATGCAGAACACGGAACACCGGTGACCTCTTTAAGAAGAGGACGAATTTTCTCTGCGATTTCCTTGGATGAAAGATTCCTTTCATCCCAATCGACCAATTGCACGAATCCTTCTATTTTGTTGGGATCTGCTGTGATCCATCTATTATTAAGAAATGGAGAGTGAGCCAAAACGGCATTTACCTTTTGGGCGGTATTTTCCATAAAACTATAGCTCGCTCCTATGGGGCCGATACCATGAATGCTGACCATTCCGGTGTCCTCCAACGGCCTACTTTCCGACGGCAAAATATGTGACATAATCACCCCTATAATTGCCACCAAAGCACCTATGCCCAGGACTATCGATTTTTTGTCCAGCGCCAGCGTCAATAAATTTAAATATTTCGAATCTATTGTTGTTAAAACGTGTTCCTGATAATGGGAAGCTTTCGCCCAGAGACCGGTACTTTTTTTTCTCCTGTCAGAAGTCAATAATTTTGAACACATCATCGGAGATAACGTAACCGCAACGAATCCTGAAATTAAAACAGCCCCCGCAAGAGCCAGAGCGAATTCACGGAAACAGCGTCCCATCTTTCCCGGCGTAAGTGCTATCGGTATGTAGGCGATGGCAAGAGTTAGCGTCATTGCTACGATTGAAAAAAATATCTCCTTTGATCCCACTATGGCAGCCTTGACCCTGGACAATCCATTTTCCATGTGCCTGTGTATATTTTCCAGCACAACGATTGCATCGTCGACCACTAAACCCACGGCCAAAACCATTGCCAGCAGTGTAAAAGTGTTTATCGAAAAATCGAATGCAAGCAAAAGTATCAGAGTCCCCAACAACGACACCGGAATGGTGACTATTGGTATCAAAGTGGCCCTGAAAGACCACAGGAATAGGAAAACAACAAAAACAACAAGAAAAGCGGCTTCAAAAATTGCTCTATAAACATTATACAGGGAAGCCTTGATATCTCTCGCTTCATCCATTGCTATTACCGCTTTTACGCCGGTTGGTAATAGGTCTTTTATCTCGGGCATGGCCTTGTGTATGGCTGCGCTCAAATCGATTGGATTGGCCGTCGATTGTTTTGTTATCGACAGAGTTACGCACTCTTCTCCATTGAACCAGGCTCCTGAGCGAATATCCTCTGACACTAATTTAGACTTCCCGATATCTTTTATTCTTACGACTTTACCTCTTCCGTTGGATGGGAGAACTATCTCGTCAAATTCTTCGGGTTTTGAAAGCTCTCCGTTTGCGGTAAGCATGTATTCTCTGTCTTTGCTTATTAAACGTCCGCACGGGCTTTGAATATTTTGCGCCATTATGGATTCCACAACGTCGGCCGGACTGTATCCATATGAGGCTAAACTCTGTGGATCGACGAATACTCGTACGCTCTTCACATTTCCACCGGACAGAAAAACATGTCCCACCCCAGATAAAGCTTCAAATTTCGACTTTATATATTTTTCTATGTAGTCTCTAAGATCGTCGATTGAGTGACGGTTGCTGGTGAATCCGATGTAAATACCGGGATTTGAGTCCGTATTTCCCTTTCTAACCATCGACTCAGGAATGCCGTGGGGCAATTGATTGCGAATGGAGGAAAGTCTATCCCTAACGTCGGATGCTGCTCCGTCTGGAGTCCTTTCCGGTGCGAATTCAATGGTTATTTCACTTTTTTGGTTTGTGCTCTGGGATTTTATCAGCTCTATGCCTGGAATAGTTGCGAATTGTCCCTCCAGTATTTTGGTAATTTGGCTTTCGACGACCTTTGGGCTTGCTCCGAGAAATTCCGATTCGATAACGATTATCGATCTTTCTATTTTTGGATCTCTACGTATTTGGAGCCTGGATTGAGACACTATGCCTAGCACAACAATCATCAACATTAAAACTGTGGAAAAAACAGGTCTTTTGACGCAGAATTCAGTTAATTCCATGGCTACTTCCTGCCGCCCAATTTTTTGCGAGCAATTTTCTGTTGCTCATACATTTCTTTGACGGCCTTAGCGACGTCAGACGTTGAATTGTCGCTCTTAATGACAACTTCCTTCCCATCCAAAACACCGATTTGACCACTGGTTATCACAAGATCGCCCTCGTTTAGGCCGGTAATGATTTCCACGTTGCCGTCGCGGCGCGTTCCCACGGTAACAAGCGTTCGAATCGCGACGCCCTCCATCACTCGGAATACCACATCCTCGTCTCCGACCTTTTCAAGAGCGCTCTCGGGAATCACGATTCCCTGCTGATCTCCGTCGATTGCAATTTTTACACTGACAAATCTCCCCGGCTTCAAAACCTGCGAAGTGGCGGCCACTTCTTCAGGAACGTCAAGAACCGCTCTAACATCGAAGCTATGAGTTATTTTGTCGCTCTCAGGATCAATCGCCACGATTTTAGCCATGAAAACTTTGGTGTTGTCTCCACCAACTGAAACCTGTATCTCCTGTCCTATGTAAATTTTTTCAATATCTGCTTCGGCCACTTTGAAATCGGCTTTTAGAGGATAGCAATCAACGATTTTTATCAGATCGTTTCCCGGAGCAACGAATTGTCCCTTGCTGATCTCAATCAGGCCGACTTTTCCTCCAAAAGGAGCCAGAACTTTGTGCTTCTCCAAATTATTTTTATGAGAATTGACGCGAGCCGCCGCCGTATCAACTTCGGCCTTTTTGGAGTCTCTCTGAATGCGAGCCATAACTCCTTTATCCGCCAGTTTTTCTATCGGCTCGAATTCGCATCTAGCTTTCCTATATTGCGCCTCTGCCTCCGCAAGCTGAGCTTTGGCCATCGAATCGTCCAATTCTATCAAAAGATCGTTTTCTTTAACGACCGCCCCTTCGGAAAAACAGATTTTTTCGATCTTTGCATTGACCTCCGACTTTATTACAACGGAGTCAAAAGCTCTCAGGGTTCCTATTGTGTTGACGTACTTCGAGACTGACCCGAAAACGGCCGCACTTACAGTTACTTTTGGCGGTTCGAACGAAATTCTATCTTCTTTGCTATTTTTCAATTTAAAAAATACAAAGCAGATGATTATTAATACGACAACACCGACTGCATACCAAATTATTTTCTTCCTATTGGAATTTTTTTTCACATTACGCCTCAATTATTATCAACATGGTCGGAGCAAGAGGATTCGAACCTCCGGCCCCAGCCTCCCGAAGGCTGTGCTCTACCAGACTGAGCTATGCTCCGACAAAATAAATACACCAACAATCCTATTTTCTCATAACCGGTGGCTTATAGCAATTTTTTTTCGCAACTAAACAGTAGTCATAGCTTCCATAAGAATTTTTAGCTATAATCCGTTAATATTATAATAATTTCACAAATATTATAATGATTTCATGTCGAGCATTCGCTTTTTAGCTCGATTGAGCGTGCTTCGGCAGGTTTTTAAATGGAGGAATAGAATTATGTTCAAAGGCCTTGCCAACGCAGTCAGATTTTTATCGATTGCTGAAGTTGGAAACGCGAATAGCGGACATCTGGGAATGCCTCTTGGAATGGCAGATTGCCTGACCACTCTATTCAAAAATTTTTTGGTATTTGATCCTGAAAATCCACAATGGCCAAATCGGGATAGGTTTGTCCTTTCTGGAGGGCACGGCTCAGCCGCTCTCTATGCCATGCTTTATCTCGTTGGATACAGGAACATATCGCTGGACGATCTGAAAAAATTTCGGAAATTAGACTCGAAAGCCACAGGTCACCCGGAATATGACATTCTGTGCGGAATTGAAGCCACAACCGGATTGCTCGGACAGGGAATCGCCAATGCTATTGGCATGGCCATCGAAGAAAGACTTCTAAACGCAAGATTGGGGGACGATTGCATTAATCATCACATCTACGTGTGTGTCGGCGACGGAGACTTAATGGAGGGAATCTCACATGAAGCCAGTTCCATTGCGGGACATCTGTCTCTTGGGCATTTGATCGTACTATTCGACGATAACGGCGTTACCATAGACGGGAAAGTAGACGTTTCTGCAAGTGAAGATGTTCTGAAGCGTTATAAATCATACGGATGGCACGTAAATTCCGTCGACGGCCATTGCGAAAAGCTTGTTTCCGAAGCTATTAAAGAGGCTAAATCGGATTGTCGTCCCTCCATAATCGCCTGCAGAACAAAGATTGGATACGGAAGTCCCCGAGAAAATAGTCCACAGGCGCACAGCGGCGCGTTTTCCAGGCATGAGATCGAGGAAACTAAGAAAAAATTGGATTGGCCCTATGGGCCGTTCGAAATCCCTGAATACATAATGAAAACCTGGCGTGTTATCGGTAAACATCATCGTGAAAAATGCGAAAAATGGCATCGAGAACAATTCGGAAAATATGGTTCGGTGGAATTTGAACTTACCAGCGAAATAAAGAAGGTTTTTCGTTCCATCAAAAAAGATTATTTTGTTTCTCGTCCTTTTGAAGCGACTCGCAACAGCTCGAAAAATATTATCTCCAGAGTCACGGAAGTTTCAAATACGATCATATCCGGATCGGCCGATCTAGGCGGCTCAACCGGATGTTTTTCAAAAACGACGTTACCAATATCAAAAAAAGATTTTTCCGGCAATTACATACACTATGGAGTTCGAGAACATGCCATGGGAGCCATAGTGAACGGCATTGCCGCAGGTAAAAAAATAAAATGCTTTGCCGGAACATTTTTGGCCTTCGGCGACTATATGAGGCCGGCTATTCGCATGAGTGCTCTGATGAACATTCCATCCATATTCGTTTTTAGCCACGATTCGATAGGAGTCGGAGAAGACGGCCCAACTCATCAACCGGTGGAGCATCTAGCTTCGCTTCGGGCGATTCCAAATTTGAATGTTTTTCGTCCAGCAGATGCAATGGAAACCTTGGAATGCTGGGAATGCGCTTTGAGTAGCAAAGGCCCGTCCGTACTAATTTTGACTCGGCAGGAAGTGCTCAGCGTAAGATTCAGCAGCAAAGTCAATCTCTGTGAGACGGGCGCGTATTTTCTCTATGAAGATACTTCCAAAAGCGTTCAAAAAATTACGCTAATTGCAACCGGATCAGAGGTGGCCGTCGCGTTGGAAGTAAAAAAAATGCTGAATGATATCCGGATTTCAGCAAATCTAGTCAGCATGCCCTGCTGGAAGTTATTCGACGAACAGCCAACAAACTTCAGAAATAAAATTCTTGGAACTTCTCTAAGAGTCGGAATTGAAGCTTCAAATGGATTCGGATGGGAAAAATATCTTGGATCGGATGGACTGTTTTTCGGAGTAAATAATTTTGGAAAATCCTGTTCCTGTTCAGAAAATTATAAGTTTTTCGGTTTAACTTCCCAAAATATATACAGCGAGATTTTGAAAAAATTATAAAATGAAGGTAGCCATCAACGGATTTGGTAGAATAGGTCGCCTAATTCTACGAGCTTTTATGGAACGAAATTTTTCCGATCTCGAAATCGTCGCCGTCAACGATCTGCAAAGTATAGACTCCGCCATTTATTTGCTGAAATACGATTCCGTTCACGGACGTCTTGAAAATCACGTACAAAAAGTGTCGCAGAATGATGCATTTGCAATTGACGGCAGAGAATTTGCGTATTTCTCCGAAAAACTTCCCGACAAATTACCCTGGAACGAACTAAACATAGATCTGGTGTTGGAATGTACCGGAACACTCAAAACAAAAGAGGAATGCCTTTCCCATCTAAAAGCCGGCGCAAAAAAAGTACTGGCCGCGTGCCCCGTCGACGATGCAGATAACACCATAGTCTACGGAGTCAATCACGATTCTTTGGACAGTAGAAACGATATTATCGTTTCAAGCGCCTCCTGCACGACGAACTGCCTCGCACATGTCGTAAAAGCTATTCACAGTGAAATAAAAATAAAAAACGGATTCGCCACCACCATACATTCCTATACGGGAGATCAACGACTCGTAGACATGAATCACAGAGACCTGCGACGCTCCAGAGCTGCGGCCTGCAGCATGATTCCAACATCCACCGGAGCGACCAAAACGATTGAAAAAATATTTTCGGAACTCCGGGGAAAATTATCCGGTCTGTCCATAAGAGTTCCGACGCAAAACGTTTCCATGATTGATTTCACGTTCACAACCTTTAAAAAAGTCACAGAAGAAGACGTTCGCTCCGCCATTATCAAATATTCCAACTCCGTGTCACAAAATATTTTTGCATACACGGACGAACCACTGGTTTCCATAGATTTCAACCATTCTCCCTGCAGCGCGATTGTGGATCTGCCTCTGACAAAAGTCGTGGATGAAACAACCGGCCACGTCGTCGCATGGTATGATAACGAATGGGGTTTTTCAAACCGCATGCTGGAAACGGCCAAAAAAATGATTTGACATGAATCACTCATAATGCTTACTTCCAAGAGGTTATGGGACAAGCGAGCGAATTATATCGACAAATTTCTAAAAATTTTTATTTTTTAACGAAAAATTAATTTACTTCTGATAGAATTGAATCAATCTAAACTACAGAGGTGTAAAATGAAACGGTTGTTTGTCTGCTCAATGATATGTTTTTTTGGCTATGTGGGCGCAATGGAGCAATATGAGGAAGCGAGAAATGCTGAAGCCAGAATCTACTTTCGAGACCTTCCTGGCTTAACAGAGGAAGGCAGAATATCGATTAACGCTTATTTATTAGAAGTCGGAAGAAACCTCTCGGTGGATGACCGTAGAAGGATTTATTCCTATGCTTTGCGTGGAATACAAGATCCTCATCCATACTTATACAAATTTTGGGGAACAATTGCGAGCATAACCGGTCCTCTAACCGAACTTTGCATGCTCGCATGCGCTGTAATACCAATGTTATCGATAGAAAACGATGAAAATGGAAAACTTAGCAAAACGGTGACTTCAATTCTTGCAATGTCTTCCATTATCTTTGGAAAAATACACGGATATGCTGAAATCGAAAAGAAAGATCTTGAAAATTTGCGAATGTTCCTACAAGCCATAGCCACAGAGATAGAACACAATCCATAGTGATGATTCGGGGACCGAGGAAGTTTAAACAGGATCGGCCTGGCAACTTAGAAAATTCCGCTGAGGACTACTTTAAAGTTCACTTCTTCTCATTTTCTGGATTGCTGCGCCTGCAATGACGGATGGCATTGTCTTTGAGACACTCGCGATCGTCATTGCGGGGAGCGCAGCGACGTGGCAATCAAGCCAAAAGCCGACTGCTCACTTCCAAAGCAGTCCTCACATAAATTGAGCATATAAAAAAACATGGTTCAAGAGTAGATTGAGTAGATTTTCTTATAGGATAAGGTAGGATATATCAAAGAAGAATAGATACATAAGAAGAGCTCATATTTCTGGGGCCAAATTTAGGGAGATTTTGCGTCT
>JAIRMS010000071.1 GCA_031258475.1 Holosporaceae bacterium | reverse complement strand
ATAGTGATACTGTATGTCTAACATTGTGTAGGCACCTTTGGCGTATCTTTCTCGAGTATTG
Organism: Holosporaceae bacterium; assembly: GCA_031258475.1. Lineage (GTDB taxonomy): Bacteria > Pseudomonadota > Alphaproteobacteria > UBA3830 > UBA3830 > JAIRMQ01. The sequence goes on along the minus strand of JAIRMS010000071.1, from coordinate 3,485 downwards.
TTCATGCCTCAGCTTACAACTACTAGAATGCTAAAGCAATTCACGCTAAAGCGTAAGGTTTATACCCGGCCCCATGGAAATGAAAATCGCACGTTCAAAGTGATTCATCTATAAAAAGTGATTTTTCGTTAAATTCAGAGACCATTTCAGAATAACTTCCAGTAGATTCCAAATAAATTTCTGGTTTTCCGGCGGATTTTTCAACTAAAAATTTTAAAATTTCCCTGAATCCAGAATCGGAATTATCAACAGTTTTGCGTGTGTTAGCTTTTAAAGCTACATATGTGCTTGCTGCGGAGTCGTTTATTCGACTATCTGGGCATATTGGAGTTCGTGAGCCACAATATTATAGTGTCTGTCTATATACGCGAGCACCAAAGGCAGGCTTCTTTTTTCAGTACGCGTTAGCTCAGGGAGGGTGTTTGGTCGAAGTAAATTACAGTGCGAGATGATTTTATGAAGAATGGGCAGTAGGGCACGCAGTGGTATTTCTCCGAAATGTTGGTGGATCAAAGCAGTGCACGGGCTGAGCCGGTAGCTGAAACCTGCGGTTAGAGGTTGCATTATCTGTGCTTCACGGCCTTTACCGTACCCCGAATTATCTATTTGCGCATAAGGTGTTGGCCTATCCAGCGGCCACGCATGCGATCCTGGCTCCTCCGGCTTCTTCAGTAGCACATTGTAACGAAGCGGCGGTATAGCAGGTTGAATCGTAGTTGTCGCACTCGGAACCAGACGGTTTAAAAGCGATTCAATCGAAAGCGGATTCTCCATAGCTTGACAGCTGGAAATCGGCGATACAATTAACCCACCAACAAAAATTTTTAAAATTATTTTTAAGGATATTTAATGCATATCCTATATTATAATGAAGACTATCCTAGCCTCAACGCAGTCGGATATCAACTCCTGCGACAATTCACAAATGTGTGTCAATATCCGCGTCGTTCTTCCGTACACGATCTCTCAGACATTTGAAGAATATCTATTTCCAAATAACTAGTGTATATTTTTAATCGTTTTTTCATTTTTTTGTATGATTCTATGAAAAATCATAAAACTGTAAAGGTTAAGATCCTGTGCATGGCTTTGAAGTTATCAGGAAAGATTGTTTGAAGAATAAAAAAGTTCTGGTTCGCGTGGATTTTAACGTTCCCATCGAAAACGGAACTATACGAGATGATTCTCGTATAAACAATGCGCTTCCCACAATAGAATTCCTAAAACGAGCCGGAGCAAAAATAATATTGATTTCGCATCTGGGAAAGACCAGTCATTTTAATCAAAATCAGAGTCTAAGAAACATCGCCGAGGAAGTTGAAAAGAAATACTCTTCCAGAGTCGTCTTTATAGACGATTGTTTATGCGAAAATGCGGCTCCTATTATTAGCGACTCATCCATCGACGACATAATATTAATGGAAAATTTGAGATTCCATCCCGAAGAAGAAGAGTGCGATCTGGCGTTTGCCAGACGCCTGGCGAACCTGGCAGATTTTTATATCAACGAGGCTTTTTCCGCATCCCACAGGAAGCATGCCTCAATTTTTGCCGTGCCGCAGTTTCTGCCCCATGCGCTGGGACTGTCATTTGTGAAAGAAATTCAAACCATAGATGGCTTTTTCAGCAACGCGATATCTCCCAAGATGTGCATTGTTGGCGGAGTAAAATTATCGACGAAAATTAATTTATTGAAAAATCTGGTGAAGAAAGTGGATAAAATCGCTCTTGGGGGCGGAATTGCCGGAATCTTTTTATCTTTTGTCCGTAATTCTTCTTTTAAAATTTTGGATTCCGAAAAATACGGAGAAGACATTGCCGAAATTTTGGAAAATTCCAAACAATATGGTTGTGAATTGATCCTGCCTGTCGATTTTTCCACTTCGGCCGACGGGAAAAAAGTGGCATCCTCTGCACTTGTAACCTCAGAAAACGGCGAATCCGTTATTTTTGATATAGGTCCTGATTCCGTTGAATTATTCAAACATCATATACGAGAAAGTAAAACTATCATGTGGAACGGTCCGATTGGATTGTTTGAAAAGCCCCCCTTCGATTCTGGAACGATCGCCATTGCGAGGGAAATTTCACGATTAACCAAAGAAGGAGAATTAATTTCCATCACCGGAGGTGGAGATACCTCTTTCGCCATGAACAAATTTGGAATATCTCAGGATCTGTCGCATGTCTCTTCGGCTGGAGGAGCGTTTTTATCATATTTAGAAGGCACTGAATTGCCCGGAATTGCAGCCATGCGAGATGGCTATAGTCTGCAGGAGTAAATTTATAATCTGGGAAAGATGCGTCGGAGTTTGCAGCTAACTTTTTTCCAGAGGATGCGTTTTTGCGTACACTTTTAGCAAGTTATAATCGTCGACATCGGTGTATATTTGCGTACTGGAGAGAGATTCGTGTCCCAGAAGTTCTTGAACCGAGCGCAGATCTGCTCCGTGTTGTATAAGATGTGTTGCAAAACTGTGTCTGAATGCATGGGCACTGGCGTGGTCCGGTAAATTGTGCAGTACTCTAAGCTTTCGAAGACGATAGTCCACGAGGGAGGCATGCAGCCTTTTTCCCTTTACTCCAACAAACAAGAATCCGTCGCTCAAATCATGCGGGCAGCTGAAAATATAGGCATTTATTCTCTCCAAAACCAGAGGAAGCAGCATTACTATTCTGTCCTTTTTTCCTTTTCCCAGAATTCTGATTTCATGATCCACTTCTTTTGTTTTAATATTGAGAGCTTCGTTTATTCTCAACCCACAGCAATAGAGCAATGAATAGAGCGCTCTGTCTCTGCAGGTTACCCAGTCGGGATCGTTATCGAAAAAAAAATCAAGATCCAAAAAAACCAGAAGAGACTCTTCTTCTATTGGTTTGGGAAGAAGATTTGGCAATTTGGGACGCTTAACCAGGTTAATGACTTTGGTATCAAGCAATTCTTTTTTTGCGAGGTAGTTGAAAAATGATTTTACGGCCGACAGAGCTCTAACATTGGATCGAGGACTTAATTCCCTGTTAATTCTATGAGAAAACCAGGATCTGAAATCTGAAATTTTCAACTTTTTTAAAGACTCTACGGAAGGATTTTCCCCTAGGTGATTCAGGAGAAAATTTTTAAAATCCATAATGTCCCGTCGGTAAGAATTCACAGTGTTATCGGAATAACTCCTTTGAACAGTCAGCTCTTTCAGCCAATTTTCTATAAAATCTTCCACCGGTAATCCGAATCACGTTTTATATAAATCATCGGTTCAAGAGTAGATTAGAGAGGGGATTTTCTCAGTCTATTTAACAATAATTTATAAATATTTTCATGTCCATGATTGAAGCGCCATTCAGTCTCCTTCAAGTGTAGGTAGAACTTCTCTTTTCGTACGCCTCGGAGTTTTGTGAGCCTGCTTTTGGCTATCCCCCCAAAAATTCCCTATTCCGTTCACATGCGCCCTCCCGTTAGCAAAAACATCGCCACTGCGCTTCACTCG
>JAIRMS010000040.1 GCA_031258475.1 Holosporaceae bacterium | reverse complement strand
GCACCTTTGGCGTATCTTTCTCGAGTATTGTTCATGCCTCAGCTTACAACTACTAGAATGCTAAAGCAATTCACGCTAAAGCGTAAGGTTTATACCCGGCCCCATGGAAATTAAATATTGCAATTTTTAGAATTTTTTTCTTGACGTCGGTTCTTTTTTTGGTACGTTAACGCTAGCTTTTTTATTATCAAAATATGGGAGTTAATATGAAAAAAACTATAATTGGAGTTCTGGGAGCGTCGGCGATCGTCATTTCGGCGAATGGAATGTATCACCGTTTAGATATGAGCAGATGCCTACTAGAACTTCGCGATATAGGACAAGTGATAGCTGACGGAGATTTGGCTCGGCAGCCGGAATGGAACATAGTGAGTAAATTTGGTGCCGAGGATTTGACTTGGCAGTATTGCTCTCCAGAACAGAGAAAGATATTGGTTACGGTGGATCCGGAATATAGAGTTGCTGAGAGCGCTCTTCAGCATGTGTTTAACGTGGGAGCGCCATACGTAAAGGAACAGTTCGGAGGAGATGATGGCATAGCAATGCACCATCTGCAAAATCTTGTACTACGTAGCGCTAATCCACACTTCGGATTTGAGATGGACGGTGAAAGATACACTCCTGCTGCTCTAATAAGACGCAAAGTCGCTATAACTGGAGACTACAAGGCAGGGAAAAGTATGAACTATATATTGAACAAGTGGGGTAGCTATGCTCACTGCGCCGAAGGCACTACTAATAATTACTTATCCGAAGATGCGCTGAAGCTTTTTGAAGAGTATGCAAATTGGTTGGATAGGCAGTAACGCACGAGTCTGTATTTTGCTAGATTGAATTGATTGACGGAATTTATGAAAATTTTCTAATACTGAAAATCAATTTAATCTGGCAAAATATAAAGCTATATATTATTCATAATTTTCTTCCAACCACTTTGCAAAGTTATTAATTACTTTTAGCCCGTCCTCTGATAGGAAATCATAGGTGCCTCCTAGATAATATCCGTATTTCAGTATAATATCGTCTGGACTCATCTCCGCCATATAATCTCTTGTCATTTCAAGGCCTCTCCTTATTAGAGCAGAAGGCTTGGACGCCATTTTAAACGATAAAACCCTGCGTGGATTTGCGCCGCGCGCCACAAGTGATTTTAGATCCTTTAAAGTTAGATTTTCCGATGGAAAGTCGCTCGTCTTGTAAGGTTCGGAACTGCTAAACAAATAGGCAATGGCATCTTCGGGAACGCGGGTTCTGGCACTGAGCAACGTCATCATTTGTTCACGGGAGCAATATACCCACATCAACTGCTCCGCGCTGTGAGACAAAAGCTCATCCCTCGATAGGCGCAGTATTTCACTGGGCCAATCTGGAAAATTCATCATCTCCTTTATGGTACGGCTCGGCTGCGGATATTTTTCAAGCAGGAAGTCCATCCTATCTGTACTATGAGACAAAAATCTTCTGTCATGTAGCTTCGGTATTGTATGGCGCCTCTCTAAAAAATTCATTGCCCATCTTTTGCTTATGGTACGACTCGACTGCGGATATTTCTCGAGCCTGAAATTCATCCCATCGACCGGTGAAAAGGCAACGGCCACCCCCAGGGCTGCGAACAGGACTTCAACTATGGTTTTTTTCATATTAATCTCCACAATTTTGATAACGAAAACTGTCGCCAATGTACAAAGAAACAATGTTGAGGAAAAAAATAAAATTGACAAGAACTATTTCAAATATATCAAAAAAATATTCAATGTCAAGAAAAAAATTAATAAATGGTAATGTTTTTTATCGGGGCGGTTTTTATGAGATTACGCCACAGGCTCCAAAAACTTTATAGGGAACCTATTCCCTGCAGATCAAAGGTAGGTGTATTTCCCCGCTATCTGTGTTATTATTTCTCGATTTTGGGGCCATCAGAGATCGCTGCATAATGAAAAATCTTCCGAGAAAATTGGCGAAGTCAGCATTTAGCTTGATTGCCATAGGTGCGTAGCTGAGATGATAATGGATTGCCACGTCGCTACGCTCCTCGCAATGACGATCGTAAGGTTTTCCAAAGACAATACCATCTCGTCATTGCGAGGAGCAGAGCGACGAAGCAATCCAGAAAATGAAAATCGCATTTCCAAAGTGATTCATCTATAACGCCTGAAAATTCCACGAAATTACTCGGTTTCGAAAGAGGCCTATTGTCATTTTTCCAGTATTCCATCAGCTGCGTTGAAAAATTTTTTTGAAAAAAATTGACTTTCCCATAAAATTTATTGTATAATAAATTAAAAACATAGGGGAAAGTTGGCATGGGAAAACACAACGTATTTCGAGCATTGTTTTCAAGTTTTGTAATAGCGCTTTGTTTTCCGGATGAAGCGAGCTGCGCCACTGGCTCGTCTTCGGATCGAAATAAATCTCTTACCCGAACCATAAAGAGATTTTTTACCCAAAAACCAGATATAAGAGGAGGAGGCTCTAATCCATCTTCGTCAGAAGAATCCGCGGAAGAATCTAAGGATTTTCCGAAAAATTCTCCATCTTCTCAAGACGATGAAGGAGAATCGCAGAATAACCCGCAAAATTTTTCAGACGAACATTCTGCAGATGCTGCTCCTTCAGGGGAGGAGGAAGATGGGGATTCTCCATCTTCGAGATTTAAGAAAAATCTGAGATTTTGGAAGGCGCAGAACCCTTCCGATTCTGAAATTGAAGAATTAGAAAAATTAAAAACGGAATTCAGGAAACGTTTTGGTGGAAAAATAAAAAAACCCACAATTGATGACATTTGTGCTTCTAGAGATGGAGCGACTTTATGCTCGAGATTTGACCATATAATTAGCTCTTTAGAAGTAAATGAAAAAGTTAATGACATACTCACGGATAGCTTTATTAGGCAGCAGAATCTCACTAAAAATGGGAAAAAATTAGCTGCCTTTATTGAATCAATACAGGAGTTGGTCGATAAACTTCCTCAACCGACTCAAGTTTTACCTGAAGAAACTGAAGAAGAGGACGAGCCATCATCTTCATCAAATGATTCTGACAGACAGTCGAATCCCACAAATCCTTCCGACGAACATTCTGCAGATGCTGCGCCTTCAGGGGAGGAGGAAGATTCTCCATCTTCTAAAATCGAAGAAGCAAAAGCGGAACTCAAGAGACGTTTTGGCGGAAAGATAAAAAAAACCATAATTGATGACATTTGTGCTTCTAGCGATGAAAAGACTTTTCTATCGAGGCTTTACCATATAATTGGCTTTTTAGAAGCAAATAAAAAAGTTAATGACATACTCACGGATAGCTTTATTAGGCAGCAGAGTCTCACTAAAAATAGGAAAAAATTAGCCGCTTTTGCTAAATTAATGCGGAAACTGGCAACCGATAAGCTTTCCCAACCGGAAGAAACAGAAAAAGAGGACGAGCCTGATGGCAGAGAGAAGAAAATATCTGGAAAAATCCGGGAAGAACCGAAAGACGAACCATTATCTTCATTGTGGGACCAACTTGAGGAATTAAAAACAAAATTGCGCGAGTTGCGGAAAAGTTGTCAGATGGTAGGAGACAAGATCGAGAAGGTTCAGGCATATGGAGGGGAAAAAGAAGCGCAGATTCCATAAGCTGTATAGACGAATTTATCCAATCTCAATCGAAGAAAGTTATACCAATTTTTTTCATTTGGAGGTTTTTTTTCAGCAAGTATGCCCAGAAAATCCTCTGCTCGGGTCATGGCCACGTAAAGTAGACGGTAAAATTCGTTATCTTCTTCCAGTTGCTTCTCTGTGTGCAATCGTTCAATAGGTTGTGGTCTGCAATTGGCGGAAAAATCCCACAACAGGACGCCATCTTTTGTTTTCAGCAATTTATTCGTCACGCGATTCACAAAATGGCAGTCTGCCAGAATTACGAACGGAGATTGTAATCCCTTTGATGCGTGAACCGTCATCAGCCGAACTGCGTTCGCTCCTGCGAAAGATTCTTTTTTTCTCACATGTCCGAATGATCCAAACCATTCAAGAAAACTTTGGAGCGAAGGAGTATTTTCATTCTCGTATAGCATGACCACGTCGAGAAATTCGTGCAATGTTTCGACGCACTGTTCTCCGAGTCTATGGATAAAGCTTTCCTTCACTGCGTCCGTTAGCGCATGCATAAAAAAATCGTAGGGCGAAAGTTTGAAAGCCGCGTCGACGTAGTCCTGCAGTCTTTCCATGGGATTGTTCTTTCTAATATAATCCCAGAGACGCTCGTCTCCGCGATTCAGGCAAATCTGCATTAATTCCTGTTCCGTCATTCCTATGATTGGGGATTTGAGAACGCGTGCACACATTAAATCATCGAGCGGGAAAACCGCGAATTCCGCCAGCGCAATTAGATCTTCAACTATTAGTTCATCGTTTAAAATAATTTTATCAATTCCGACGACAGGAATATTTTCTTTTTTCAATGAGTTAATTATGTATTGCATTGTTTTTATGTTGCGCTTCTGGAATAGGATTATAAAATCCCCTGCCCTCGCCTCTCGATTTCTGGATTCGACAAAAACTTTCTCTTCTATCGCTTTTTTTATAAAATTAACGACGTGGGTGGACAGTTTTTGCGCGGCAGAGTTCGGAACGTCCTTTTCCTCTTCAAAAGCGTCGACAATTTCAACAACGCCGGTGTTCGGATTTCGGTTAGTGGTATGACGAATGCCCGGAAATTTTTGAGCGAAGACGTCGTCGATGAAGGAAAGAATATTCCCGGTTGTTCTGTATGAATTATTTAGCGGTATATCATGGAAATTCTGTCCACATCTTTGAGCGCGTTCCCTAAAATGTTCGTGCATTCGGTTAAATAATTTTACATCCGCTCCCTGGAACGAATATATCGATTGTTTTTCGTCTCCTACCACAAAAATCGTCCTATTGGATTGATAATTCGAGAAAAATTCTTCGGTAATCAATTGAATTACCTCCCATTGTTCAGCGCTCGTATCCTGGGCCTCGTCCACAAGCACGTGATCCAAATTGCTGTCTGTTTTGTACATTACCCAATCCATATTTTTCAGCAGATCTACGGCACGCAAAATAACATCGTCGAAATCCAAACAATGGTTGGATATTTTCAATTCTCTGAATTTCTCAATTATTTCTTCCATAACTTCGAAAAAGGCCACGTTGGCTTTTGCTGAAATGATTCGTTTTTTGGCATCGATAAAATCCAATGCTTTCAACGACATAGCACGCATTCTATCATAAAAGTCCGGAACCGTGATTTTGCTAGTGAAAAATTTCGCTCGTATGGTTTCCTCTTTTGTCAGAAAAACCTCTGTAAATTCTTCAGTGGGATTATCAGCATTTCTTCGTAGAATTTCCGCATTTTTTCTATCGGTCGGACTGCCAGAGTCCAGAACTTTTGCGAGTTCCGTGAATTTCTTTCGATAATTATCCGGGAAAATTTTATTGAATAACACGGGATCTATCTCGCCGTCGTCCAGATCTATCCAGTCCATATCAATATCAAAAAAAGTGGCGTACAATTTTTTAAAATCGCTGAATAGATCTACGAAGCGTGAGATGTTCACCGTGTTTTCTTTAAAAATATGAGAAAGATCGATCGTATACTCGGATACTATCCTCAAATTTTCGTGTTTGCCCGCAAGAACATGGTTTATGGATTGATCTATTAGTTCTTTTCGCTGATAGTCATCGCACAACTTTACGCCTGGAAATAATCCGGTTTCCAGCGGAAATCGTTCCAGCAACCTAAAACAAAAACTATGAATTGTCTGAATCGAGACCCAGGCGTCGCCAAGACTTTTCTCATACAAAGATTTCGCCGTTTTCAGGAACGATTCCCCAAATCCAATGGATAGCAATTCCGATTTTAGTTCGTCATCCGGCATTTTACTCAGTTTTTGCAGATAATCCGACAGCCGAATTAACATTTCCGACGCGGCCGCCCTGGTATAGGTCAGACACAAAATTTTGAATGGTTGGACTCCGCTTAGCAAAAGAACCAGAATCCGATCAATTAGGCTCTTCGTTTTTCCGGTTCCTGCAGATGCAGAAATCCAAAACGAAGACGCAACGTTCCCATTGGGCATTAAATCCATTCTTTCACCCTCGCCAGGTGCATGTATGGCTTTTCATATGGAGAATTAACATTTACACCATATGCTTCGCCAGAAATATTATATCTGCCAATTAAATCTTTTAGCATTTTTAATGTATCTGTGTTCAATTTCTCAATTTCTTCTTCGCTTTTGGCTATGTGTATGATTTTTCCACCTTCATTCAGGCCGTTCAATTCCCAATAGCAGAGATCGGCGATTTCCGTCTCTTTTAATCCAAATCCTCCGTTTTTAGCGATGATTGATTCAAGAACCAATTGTATTTTTTCTCCACTGCGAATCCGTGATATCGCCGGCGCTTTGCCGGTTTTGTAATCTATTATGGAAATACCGCCATCTTCGTTTATGTCGATTCTGTCGGCTTTGCAACCTAGCTCTATCTCATAGTCGTCCGATACTTTTATGGAGCAATGTCCTCGAATTTCAGCATAATACTTTTTAGTATTCATGTTGCGCGTAAAAAAAGAAAAAATTTTATTCAGTCGAAAGTGCCACAAACCAAAATCCAACGGAGTCAGCCATTTGTTTCCCAGGATTTTTTGCGCCGTACGCCACAGTTCCTTTATATCCGTTTTATCTTTTGAATTTCTCACGAATTCTTCGAGAACGTTGTGCACATAGTTGCCGCGCATATTCTTCCATTCGTTGATGCGGTTCATTTCCGTCAGTTTCAGAATTTTTTTCGCGTAAAATGCGTACGGATTACTGATCAAAAGATCCAAATCGGATACCCAAAGGCGCGTCGGACGCATATTTAAATTTGGGGAAGGAGGCTCAAATTTAAAAGGTTGATTGCGGGATTTTTCTGTGTTCGAAAGCGATTCTTCTGGCCGTTTTGCCTCCACAATCTTCAGAGTTTCGGCGATTTTGTCGAAGTATCTATACCTCCGCTGCTGCACTCCGTCGACCAGCGTCGATCTGGTAACGAGGACATTGTTCTTGCATATAAGTCTCGCAAAAGTATTTTGCAAAGATTGGTTTTTCTTTTCTACGAATTGTATGCCAAAGTGGTTTATCATGGATCTGGTCATCCAGAAATCATTCTTTTCGGATAGGTTAAACCAGGACTCTTCGTTAACGTCGGCGATAACAATGAAATCTGCCCCCAGCAGCTGAGCTTCAATTGCTCCAAGAATTACGACGCCGGGAGTATATCCGTCCGCCTCTCTTATGGATTTCGCAAAAATATGTTTTCGCAGGAAAACGCTAAATTCTTTTAGGGTAATTTTTATTGAGGAAAGGGCAAATTGCGAGAATTCAGAAGATATATCCTCTAATTTATCTGCGCTTTCCTGATTAATCAGAGACGTTAGCTCGCTGCAGATTTCAAACCACTCCGAAAACGGTCTTATCGTGTTGGAATCCTCGGAAATTCGCTGTATTTTTTCGATCAAAGACGAGAAATTCTGTTCTTTTTTCGGATATAAATTAAACGCTCTGAAGAAATTGCCGGGAACAACCTGACGTTGCCTGAAAAAAAGCTCCAGTTCCAGTGCGTCTGATAAAAATTCGGCACTCATTTTCAGAACCTTTATCACGGAAATGCAGTCATATTGCTTTTCCAGCATATCCATAATCAGCGAAACTAATATTCCATCCGTCGTTTTAGAAAAGGATGTTCCCATTGAATCATCGGCAAATATATTCCGACGTTTGAGCTCTGACTTTATTATCTCCGTAAGTTTTTGGTTTGGTGAAACTATCAGCACATTCTTTTGTTCAGAAACCGCTTCCTTCACTGCGATTGCAATTGCGAGTCCCTCGTCAAAGATAGAATCAACCTCCAGAAGTTCAACGGGATTATCCAAATTTTTGCGCGATACTTCCCGGAGCTGCTGATCTGATATTTCAATCGATGAATTTTCCAGAAGCGATCTTGCATAGCAATTAACCTCCCCTATGCCGACGGCGATTATTTTTCGATTTTCCTCTATAAAGGTGTCCAGTTTTTCCCGGGTTAGATTTCTGATTTCTTCAATTTCCGGTATTTTAATCGCCGCTTCGACTATCGCTATCGTATGGCTCCAATATTTTTGCAGATTTTTGCGGACTGTGCCAGTCAGCTGCTCCGGATCGATTTTATTAAGAGTTAGCTCCCTTATTAAAAAGCACAAACTTTCCGCAAGTTCATATAGAGTATCGAAGGGAATGTCCTGCTTTGCTTCCTTCAACATTTTCATGAGCAAAGAAACTACCTTATTATCTTCGAACGAAAAAAGATCAGAAATTACCACCAATTCCGGATAGAACAGCGGCTTTTTTAAGGATAGATATTTTTTCAGTTCTCGACGACTTCTTCTATTCGGAAGAAGAGCCGTTGTTTTTTCTTTTTGCCGGGAGACTATTTCTGCAGCTTCTTCCAGAAAAAACCCATGCGACGGAACACAATGCACCTGTTTCATATTTTGTGAATCGCCCTCTCATCCAACAACGATATGATTCTAAGACAGATTCGTGACAGAACAAAATTCTATGAGCCCCTCAAATGAAAATACCTTTTTATCAATATCTAGGGCAACCTCGGATTTCACTCGCAGCAACGAAGAGTGACAAAACTGTACTAGTTCAGATAGAAATGAGATTACTTTAGATTGTATGTGGGTATTGTTGGTTGGATAATTTTTGTGAGTAAACTGGAAGAGTTTTCCCCAAAATTATTCAACATACTCCTGTACAAAAGGCGAAAAAGCCTCGAGAGTTAGGTTTTGTAACAACAACTAACCAGGAGGCTTTATGCAAATCGAAGGACTGCAGAAACATTTATAAACTTTATTACTACACGAGAACACAGGAATGCGTCGAAAAATACAAAAATTTATATGGGAAAAGCGCTGAGATTTACGAAAAATGCTCAAAAGACAGGATTTCTGCTGATCCTCGGCAGGAATTTCAAGTCATATCCCGAGCTACCTATTTTCGTCGCAAGAAAGTTTTGAAAGATCTTCAGAAGGGAATTGCGCCGCCATCGAAGCATCCAAAGAAAGTTAGCCAGCCTCTGTGGAACAAAGCCGACAGCGATCTCGTTCTGGCGATTCGTCGTGCAAATCCGACCTACGGAAAAGCGAAAATTGCTGTGAAGCAAATCCTAATGCAGGGCGGCCACCGGCTGGATCTCCGGTAGTTCCGGCCTCTCATCTTGGATATCCTGTTGCTGCTAAACAACTTACTATAACTGACTGGAGTTTCGATGGCGGAGGAATGATCAATGGTTACGGCGGGTACGCAGCTCCAGGAGCGGCAGGACCAGGAGGGATTGTCGGGTGGAGTAAGGAGGTCCCAGTTGCGCCAAATGGGCCTGGAAATAGTCCTGACAGAATACATATAATCCTGAGCAACCTGTCGAACAGCGTAGCCGCAGCAATAGGGCAAAATCAAATTGCTGCTGCGGCAGTAACAGTAGTGTTTAGACTTCCCAAAGGGACCACGAATCCAAACGATCTGGTAGCTTTTACCAAAGTTGTAAAGGATCCCCATCCGGGAACAGGACAACTACTAACTGACGCACCGGCAGTAGCCATTCCTGCGATTGATAAAGGAGGATTACCACATTCGGCAAAATGTACTGCACTCATAAACAATGCTCTAGCTTCTATGTACTACACTAACGAAAAAATACCCGACGGCGTTGGAATATCCAACCACCTAAAGAACACCGCTAATAGCTTTCTGGTTCCGAATAATGCCCTTGAACAATATTATTCGTGTTGTGAAGGACAGATTATCGCGAGACTATTCGACACAGCGCCGCCGCGGGGAGTACCTGCACATGTCGGGCCTGCTGCGGCGCTTTTTCACGCAATTATAATGGACATCATCGCACAAGCAAATTCGGCATATCGAATAGCTGAGGGGAAAGATGTCATATCTGCAAACGATATAGTTCTTGTCGTTCTACACATCCACTCTACGCAGGATCCCTGTGCTAAATGTACTAAAGTTTTAGCGGCATTGTCGCGGATAATGAATGGATACAGACCAGAGGGAGGATCACAAGCTTTAAATGACGTACTTAGATTATGCCCGGCGTCTTTGTTGAATAACCTGTCAGCAGGCAACGCCCGATTTCTGATAGAAGTGTCTTCAAATCGGGAGTACGTTATAGCTGCAAACAATAGTGCCACCTGCTCTGAAGCGGAAGCCACAGGACTAGATGGGAACGCAACTAACGTTCCTATCAACATCAGTCTTACAGGTGTCCCGCTATTTCCGGAAGGTGCATCCGCGAAAGCGAAAGATGTAACAGCTCCAGCTACACTAAACAATGCTCTGGCTATTCCATTTGGACCAGGAAATGCACATAACTGGATCTTTCCTAACACCTTTCCTCCCTATGTCGTTTTTGGACGTATCACAGCCACTGGCCAGGTAGGTGTTGTACCGATACAGCACGTCAGTGCTGGGACACCAGCACATGCGGGAGCAGGCGGCGGTGCTGTGCAAGCTGTTGATGTTCGCTGAAAAAAGACGTAACCACAAAAAACACAGTTGTTTGAAGCAACTGTGTTTTTGTCTCACACCAGCAAATGAGGCTCTCTTACTGATCCTGTTCCGCCAAATCCAAACCCCAGGAAATAAAGTTCGACTTCGGAAGATTAGTTCTGTCAATTCTGCCAAGTTTCTCACGAAAAGCAGGGAAAACATCTGACGCTCGTCCTTGTTTTATCACATCGAGTAGTTCAATATACCGTCCTGCTTGCGCCAACAGATCAGCGGAAACAGCAGCCCCATTTCTGAGTAACGAATCGGCATATCGGCGCGATGTCTGTTGATTGATGTAAAACAGCGAGTGAACCCAACAAAAATTCCACTCCCCCAATTCCAGCAACCGCATGGCCATACAATGCTGCACCGAGTACAAAGCTGCGTTATCCTCATGTCTCATGGTTTCAATCAAACTTTCTGCTTCGTAGTCATCTGCCACTATCCCATCAACCAATCTACCCAACTCTCCAGGGTTCGCAATCCCAACTTTTCGAATCGCCTTGAAACGTCCTTTAATACATGTTATGACTCCATCATGCTTATATTTTTCAAGACATGGTGGGACACGTATCTCTCTAAAGGTTAAATTTTTAATAGACATTTCTGGCATGATCAATTTTCCAGCGTGCACGGTATTCTCTCCCACATGTGCTTGCGGCGGCATTCCAACAGCATCAGCACTATACATCATCATCACCGCAGCGCAGCATGCACCGCTCAAACTCTTTATAATATCACGAAAATTCATAACAACCTCCTAAAATTAGAACAATCCCAAACAGAGACAGCAAAATAAAATCATCGGGAAAATTGATGAAACCAGAAGGCATTGACCGAGTTCTCCGCTACCGCTTTCGTCATCTTTTCAGCACCGCTCGACTCTTTTTACAAAACACACAACCACCAGCACTGGTTCCACCATAGCCCATCTATTTTTTGTATGCAATACCGAAAAAACGCGATTATTCCATAGTAGTATTTGGCCGGATTGCTTCGTCGCTGTGCTCCTCGCAATGACGAAGAGGTGGGAAATAGCCGCCTCCATCCCGTCATTGCGAGGAGCGCAGCGACGAAGCAATCCAGAAAATGAAAATCACATTTCTAAGGTGACCGACTAAAGACCGCTTTAATAAAAAATATTGTAATTTTTAATTTTTTCTTGACGTTAATTCTTTTTTATTATATATTAAGAATAATTTTTTGCCATCAGCCTTGGGGATTAATATGAACAAAACTATTGGAACAGTTGAAGTAATGATGTTCTACAGTATATTAACGGCTGCACCTAGTTGCAATGGGATGCGACACGCAAGAAATATATATGGCAATGATGACCTAGTCGCGCGCTTTTTCAGTATGTTACCGGCTGCGCATAATCGTAATAGGGTTAGGTTACCGGCTGCGCATAGTTGCAATGAGATGCTGCACGCAGAAAACATAAATGGCAATACTGACCCGGCCACAGAATATACAAATGAGGATGCTGCCCCAGTCACGGAATATATAAATGAGGATGCTACTCTAGGCTCTGTCGTCATGAGATTTTCAACCAAAGCATGATGCATCTGATTTGAACAGCAGCAATGAATGATTTGACATTTTTTGCGTATCTTGTGGCGATACCTCTCCAGTCTTTCAGGC
>JAIRMS010000039.1 GCA_031258475.1 Holosporaceae bacterium | reverse complement strand
TAGGTTCTGTTAGCGAAATTATCTGAGCCATATCAGTGTTCCGGTAAAATGCAAGAAAGACAAAAATGAGGAGGAAGTTTTGCAGAATCTGGAAAAGGCTCTCCGAAAGTGTTTTATCTTACTGAAGAAGTTTTCGACCAAATGTCGTTCCTTGTAGAGATGTTTGTCGATTTCTCGTTTTTTCTTGCAATTTGAGCGTGAAGGGATCACCGCTTCGCAGTTGCTTTTCTCCAAAAAGTCAATAAATTGTTGAGAATCGTAGCCTTTATCTCCCAGAATTTTTGTGTTTTCAAGATCTTCGGTAAGTTCTTCAGCCCGCGTTATATCATGCTCATTTCCAGGACTCAGAACGAATTTTACTGGATTTCCGAGAGCATCGTGCATGAATTTTGGTGGAAAGTCCTCCGCAGCTGCGGCCGAGATCTTCGCTCGATCCCTTGCTATGGCCTGCGGCACACTGATTTGCCCGAATAATTGAGCCGTCGATCATAAACCACTCGTCGTCAATTTCTTGAAAGTATTCAAATAATGATTCCCAGATTCCGCCTTAGAAATCTTTGGTAGATGGAAAAACAATCGCCGTATTTTTCAGGAAGCATTCTTATTTGACAGCCCGTGCGACTCGCTAACAGAACCTATTCAATGGCTTGCCTCGAGAATTGAGAAACAGGAGCAAGTGGAAGAAACCAGAGGCGCACCACGACGCGTAAAAAATGACATTCTACTGCAAAAATGAAGAAGAATACGGTTTGTATAACTTTTGATGAAGTGAGGCGCGGCGAGAATATACGTCGCGTTTTACTCGGAAAGTTTAAATGCTATTTGGTGTTCCTCCTTTTTGCTGATTATACATGGGTTATACAAAATCGCAGTTATACAGATTTTTCGAGAAGTTTGAATCGTCATTTTTCGCTGGAGTTTTAGCTGGTTGCGGGAGGAGGATTTGAACCTTCGACCTTCAGGTTATGAGCCTGTTTGAAGTAATGTACAATGCAATACATCGAATTACAATATCACCAGCAAATTCCTCAAATTGCACCGCAAAATCCATAATCAAAATACCATGCGGTACGCATTTATACAAGCTCATCTTCAAAAAAAGTTGTAAAGAGGTTGTAAAAGATGTTGCGTTTTTTGCTGAGTATCGCTATCTTTTAAGGAGGCAGTAACGGAGAAAGCAATGGCTATAAAATGGATAAAAGTTGAAAACGTGAAAGGGCTACGATATTACGAACACACAACACGTATTTATAAAAAACGAAAGGACAGAAATTTTTCGCTCACATATAAACTAAACGGACAAACAAAAACCGAGGCTTTGGGGTGGGAATCGGACGGATGGACTGTCGAAAAAGCTTCCGCAGTGATGAACGAGTTAAGACAAAATCAAAAAACAGGACAAGGTCCTCGTACACTTGCAGAAAAACGTGAACTAGCACAAAAGCAAAAGAAAGAAGAGGAAACCCAAACCAAAGAAGAAGAAAGCAAGATCATAACATTTTCTGAAGTTTTCGAAAAATACAGCATTCAGGCGAAGCAAGATAAAGATGCGAAAACCCATGAAAATGAAGTTTGCATTTTTAAAAACTGGATCGCACCGGATATCGAAGATAAAACCATGGATGAGATAGTCCCCGACACACTAGAACAAATAAAAAAGAAAATGAGCGATGCAGGAAGAGCAGTTAAAACTATTAATCATGTCCTTGCAACCATAAGGCAGGTATTTAATTATGCAATAAATAGAGACCTATACTTCGGCAATAATCCTGTAAACAAAATTAAAAAGCCATCAAGCGATAATCGTCGCATGCGTTTTCTTTCAAAAAAAGAATCAGAAATTTTGCTTGAACATCTCAAAGAATCGTCGCATCAATTACATGATATGGCTTTACTTTCCTTGCACTGCGGACTACGCGCAGGAGAAATATTTAATCTCACCTGGAATGACGTTGACTTTGAACACGAAATCTTATCAATCAAAGATACAAAATCGGGACGCAACAGGAGCGCAATCATGACTCTCGATATAAAAAAAATGCTCGCTGAACGCAAACAAAACACAGATTCAGGAGAGCTCGTATTTTCATCGAACAATGGCCAAAAAATTACTGAAGTATCAGACACTTTTACAAGAATAATAGATAAGTTAGGTTTCAACAACAAAGTGAGCGATCCCCGACAAAAAGTCGTATTCCACACATTGCGCCACACCTATGCCAGTTGGCTTGCCATGAGTGGAGTTGATTTATATACCGTACAAAAATTGATGGGACACTCCACAATATCTACGACAGAAAGATACTCGCACCTGGCTCCGGATCATTTGAAAAAAGCTGTAGAGAAGCTTGAGTCCAATTATGCGTATACCAAATCAAAATAAGAAATTGTGGTCGACAGAGGTGCGAAAAGTACCATTAATGCGATTAAGCATTATTTTTGAAATACTCGGCCAATTTGCTTCGGGATTTTTGCTGTGTTTTCAGTATGTTATGAGTGCTTTACCTAAAAAATAGCAACCACACAGCTGTTATCATTAAAAACACACTCAAAATTGAACTAGTTCAGGTAGAAGTGAGACTTGTAGTGAGACTATTCGGTAGCGGCAGCTGTAGTAGTGGTTGTGGAATAATTTTGTGGTGTGCCAAGAGAAGGCACGGTGAAGATGGAGGTGGACCCTCCGCTGAGGACTGTCCAAGCGGACTCAGCAAACCCCCTTGCGGTGCTGGATGGCGAAAGTCTCTGGTGCTGAGCGGCAGAGGAAAAGGCATTTTTAAATGTCAGGTGAGTTGTAGAGAGATCAACGTAAGTGAACTGTCCGATTAGGCGTCGATAATTTAAAGTTTCGCTAAAACATAGCTCCCACAAAAGGTTATGGACAAGCGTGGAGAAAAAAAAAACTTGGAAGAGACCACGCAGCGAACGGCGTAAAGGCAGGATGACTCTGCAACAGGCTTCATCGATGCAACTTGGGAACTTGCATGGCGAGAAGCGTCTGGAAAAAAAAAAGACGCTGCATGCAGGGGCGGATGAACTCGTAGTAGCGGTGAAGGTGGTGAAAGCCATCGGAGCGAAGTGGTTCAGTTACTTAACTTTACTTAACAAACAACTGCGAAAGCAGGAGGAGTGTTGATGACAAGTAAACCTTATGACATCTCAAAAGATGTTGTTTTGGAAGCGTTTAGGCAGGTGAAGGCGAACAGAGGAAGCACCGGAATTGATGATCAATCCATCCAGGATTTTGAGCAGGATTTGAAAAACAATCTGTACAAAATCTGGAATCGGATGAGTTCGGGCAGCTATTTTCCGCCATCGGTGAAATCCGTGGAAATACCGAAGAAAGCCGGAGAGGAATGAGCCGTCTTGGAATCCTCCTTTCCCGATGGTAGTCGTTGCGCTTTGGTCACACTCGTGGAGCGATTTTCAAAATGGACAATTATCACAAAAGTGGGAAGAAAAACCAAAGAAAAAGTTGAAAAGACGATAGTTAGAGCATTGAAAAAAATGGATTTTCCTGCAAAAACCATCACCTTCGATAATGGCGGATAGTTCGCCAACCATGAAAAAATCGCTAAAAAACAGGTGGAAAAATGTTCTTCGCACGACCTTACCATTCCTACGAACGCGGTCTGAATGAACACACAAACGGTCTTATCCGACAATTTCTGCCAAAAAAATTCGATTTCAAAAATGTTTCGCATCAGAAAATTAAAAAAATCGAAAGAAATCTTAACAATCGCCCGAGAAAAGAGTTAAACTACCTCTCGCCTATCGAGGTCATATCGGCAAATTCCGAACTTCCTCAACTTTATGCACTTCGAGTTTGAATAGGCAAATTCGACGACTGATTTATACCACAAATCCCATCGAATCCTTCAACCGCTGCTTGCGAAAAGTAACCAAAAACAAGCCAAGCTTTCCCTCGGAAGACGCCCTGATGAAGAGCCTCTACCTGGGAATCCGCAGGCTTGAGAAAAAATGGAGGACAAAAGTCCACAACTGGGGTATAATCTACTCGCAGTTGCTGATCCTTTTCGGCGATAGGTTGCAGAGGGTGGCAGCATGAGTTGTTCTGCGTTTAGTTGAGTAGACCGAGGGAATTTCACCCTCAGTCTCTCACGGAATCGTACGTGAGTTCGCCTCATACGGCTCTTGTTACTTACCTAGGGTTGCCACCCCATTTTCCAGATAGCTGTGTTTTTCATGCGTAGACCTCGACTTCCCTACCTTTCTATATCATCTTTCTCCACATCTCCAGGAGCATTAGGAGGAACACCCACAGCAGCTGCAACCGCTCCTACCAAAGGAGCAACCATACCACCAGCAATAGGAACAGCAAACCAAGCAGGAGGAGGCAAAATCACATAAGCAGCAGCGGCGACTCCTGGCGATAAGCTTGCACGAACCACACTTCCACAAAATGGTACAGGTGGCGCTATTGCTCCCCCATTTAACAAAGGCACACTACGCAAATAGTTCGCCAACCCTTGTCCTGTAGCGGGAAGAGCCCCAGCATTAAACAAAAACTGATAACAATTACAACAACTACGTTGCATATTGTGCACATGCAACATAACACCAATGCCCCCCGCTGCCGGTGCTCCCGCAATCGCCGGTAAAGTAACATTCTCCAAAAAACCACTAATAGCACGTTCAGAATGTGAAAAGAATCCAGGAACAAAGGAAAAAAATGAAACAGCAAGAAGAATAGGCAATTGAGCAGGATGTCTTATCGCTCCAGGCACAAGAGGAGGTAATACCGTAAACGGCGGCGGAGGAGGACCACCCCATCCTGTCATACCTGAGACAAACAAAACACCTAATATAGATGTAAAGAACTGATAATTAGGACCTACCAAGTACACTTGAGTGACAGCGACAGTACTGCAATGACCGACGTTAACTCCAAAAAAAGCATTAAAGTCAGCTAACGTATCGGTTAAATCCGATCGATTCATCAAGCTAATCTCAGTAACAGCATCCGGAGGCCCTGCAACCATACCAAATCCTCCCAAACCGACACCCGGCGGAACAACAGCCGTCTCATAAGCAAAACGCCTCATAATTTCCCGCTCATTTATTCCGGCAGCAGGATGCTGAGATGCCGCAGTTATAGCAACAGGCGGCACCATAGCCGCTACAGGTACAAAAAAAACAGAAAAAAACACCATGACTCCTAAAAAGAAACAATAAATTCTTTTCAGCATTTGCTAATCCCCAACTACTTCTGCCATACCCAAACCCACAGGATCCAGTTCATCTTGTCTAGGAGCAAAAAACGGCTGCGCAAGCAGAACAGCAACAGGCTGATCTACTTCTTCAACAGTTTCTTCTTCCCCAGCATTTTCGAACCAAACTCCATAACGCTGGCCTTGAGTCTCTACTACAAACTCCCCACCCTCTTCGTTCCTTAAAACCGGAGTAACGTTATATTGCTCTTGGTAGCTATTAAGAAAAACCTCTGAATTAAAAGCTGCAATATTTATTTCAATATTTCTAAGCCGCTCTTGATAATAACCATCATCCATAGCCACACCACACGCACAAACTACCACTCCTCCTAACACAACCAGTTTTCTTACTACTTTCATTGTACACCTCTCTAAACACACCATAGAAAAAACGATAACATAAAAATAAAGCAACTGCAAGCAGTAAAATGGAAGGGAATTGACAACTAAAGATATGTGGATTTTTAGTAGGTTCTGTTAGCGAAATTATCTGAGCCATAGGAGAGCTCCTGTAAAATGCAAAAAAGACAAATGTGAGGAGGAAGTTTTGCAAAATCTCAAAAAAACTCTCCAGAAATGTTTTATTTTTGCCGAAAAAATTTCCACCAAATGTCGTTCTTTGCACTAAAAATGGGGCAGAAATCGATCTTGTTGTAGAAAGACCGGGGCAAAAAAAATTATTCATTTGAATTAGTTCAGATAGAAGTGAGACTATAGTGAGACTATTTGATAGTGGCGGATGTAGCAGCGGTTGTGGAATAATTTCGTGTGTAAACTCGCAGAGTTTTCCACAAATTATTTCACATATCCCCCTGTTACCCCCTGTACAAATACCAAAAAAGCCTCGAGAGTTAGATTTGTAATTACAACTAACCAGGAGGCTTTATGCAGATCAAAGGATTGCACAGAAACATTTATAAACTTTATTCCTACGCAAGAACACAGGAAACCGTTGAAAAATACAAAAATTTACACGCCCGCAGCATCGAAATTTTCGAAAAATGCTCAAAAGACAGGACTTGCGTCAATCTTCGTCGAGAATTTGGCGTAATTTCTCGGGCCACATATTTTCGTCGTCGGAAGATTATGAAGGATCTGGAAAAGGGGATCGCGCCGCCGTCGAAGCGTCCGAAAAGGGTGCGCCAGCCTCTGTGGGAGAGTCAGTATCGTGATATTATTTTGAATATTCGCCGGGAAAATCCCACCTACGGAAAGGCGAAAATTGCCGTAATTTTGAGGCGAGATCACGGTTTCACTGGGAGTGAAAGCACCGTTGGACGCATTCTGAAACGCCTGATGGAGAGGGGATTGGTGACGAAATCAGCCTCAGCGATCAGAACAAAGCGAAAACGGATTTTCAAGGAGCATGCCCAGGCTTGGACTTTCAAAAAATTTGAAGACATGAAGATTGGAGAACGCGTTCAGATCGACCACATGACAGTCACGAAAAATGGATTTACTTTCAAACACTTTCGCTGCGCGATCTTCGATTCAATCCTGGGATCGTCATTCGAAATTGGTTCATGCGCAGATTTATTCGAGTGCAACCGCAAAATCAGCGAGAAATTTTCTGCTGGAATTGGTGGAAAAATCGCCAATTAAATTTTTTTAAAATTCCACTGATTGTGCTGCCTCCGAGACATCCGGATTACAACGGCGGAGTCGAGCGCGGCAATCGCATTTTCAGAGAAAAATTTTATAATCAAAACTATCTGTTAGCCAACAATTTGGCGGAAATGAGACTGGAATGGAGAAAGCTCTTTGGAAATATAACAATTATCGACCGCACCACCACTTGAAGGGGGGGGGGGGGGGGGGGGAATATTGGGACCAAAAACACGCGGGGGTTTGGAAAACAAAAAAATAAAAAAAAAATTAAAAAAAAAAAAGGCACCCCCCG
>JAIRMS010000058.1 GCA_031258475.1 Holosporaceae bacterium | reverse complement strand
TATGTGATATTTTAGATCGTATAGACTGTGGCTACCTCTTCTATAATTCATGAACATATAATACTAAAGTGTTCGCCTAAAGGCGAGGGTGTTAACCCATCCCACGTAACAACATAAACAATACACATTTTTGGTTTTTTTATGAATTACCCAAAATTAAATTTCTTTAGATAGTCATTGGTATTTTGCAGGACCAATTGTCTGGGTCTTTTTTTTGAAGCCGATTTAGACTCCTGGGAAGACCGAGAAACCGTATTCCCCCAACACAGCTATCCACCAAAAGACAACCGCAACAAAGCATTATTATTCTGGACATGTTTTTTTCTTATATTTCTTATCCAATATATGCATTATATATAGCTCTTAAGTGCTTCTGGCAACACCCTATTGTTAATTTTTTAGAAATATTTTCAGCGGAGTACGCCTTTTCGTAAAGGCAAGCATTGGCTAAAACTTGCCTCATTAAGATCCTTGCTATCAGACGAAATGCCGATCAACGGCAACTCAAGTTATAGATGAATCACTTTGAAAATGCGATTTTTATTTTCTGGATTGCTTCGTCGCTCTGCTCCTCGCAATGACGAAATGGTGTTGTTTTAGAGACACTCACGATCGTCATTGCGAGGAGCGTAGCGACGTGGCAATCCAGTAATATTATCCCCTCGTCATTGCAAGCCCATAGTGCGCGGCAATCCAGCCAATAGCAGATAGTTTCATTCTCTGCCAAAGTGATCTATGTATATATGCCGTCTTCTTCAGTTACCAAAATCTTTAACCTTCTTTCCAGCCTTGTTCCGGACCGACAGATCCTTTTCAGGAAGACAATAATAAGCACTGTCTCCGCCCGCACTATAGCGGTTCATCCGTTCTAAGGCCTTTACCAGGCCCTGGGCAATTTTTTCCAAATCTTCATAATCATAGGGCTTCTCAAAAGCCAACCGCATACCCCTGGCCGCCCTTCCCCCGGCTAGAATTTGAACCCCCTCTTTGTCCACAGAAAGTGAGATCAAACCATAACGCGAACCTTGTTCAACCACAAGTGCCGAGAATGCCTCCCCCATCTTAAGGCATTCCATAAAAATTTGGTCTTTTGAAGAAAATTTGCTCTGAATCCAGGCATCAAAGTTACAGGCTACGTCCATGTTTACGTACAACTCCATTACAGCGCTTTCCCCTATAGTATGCAACTTTTGTCCGGGTTCTAAGCTAGATACCTTCATCATTCCCACGCAGGAATCTGCCAGAACACAGCAGCAACACAATAATATCTCTAATATCTCTTTGTATATATTTTTTCTCATATCTTATCCTCCAATGTATATACATAAATATATGGTATTTTTTCTTTTTAGCAATACCCCCTTGTTATTTTTTTTATAGATAGCCGCCTAAATTTCTTCCAGGAATAATTTCCAGCTGCCGGACATGCCCCACTCGTCTGTTTCTAACAAAAAATCCATGACTCTCATGGTTAGCCATGGTCTGAAACACACGAATATTTTCTCTTCGTAGGTCCTGGATAATTCAACTTCATCGTCTTTCAAACTAAATCTGACGGAGTCGCCAACACTGTTAATTACACTGACCGATCCGGATACGGCCGGACGAATGAGAGATATTTTACGTTCGCCTGGATTTATCACCTGCCACAAACTTTGTATGCATCCGACCAGAAGCTGGGCCCCAACCCAAATTCCCTCGATAATTGGAGAATTTGTGTCTTTGCAGTGGATCACACTTCTGTAGCGTTTGCGTTCGTTTGTTTCGAGAAATAATAGATCGCCGTTTATTGATTTTTTGAATTCTCCGTTTGGGATGGGAGACAGCTCCTGGCGGCAATTGCGGGCGCTTTCCGGAGGTAGTCCGGCAACGCCCAATATTAGGTCCGTTTCATGCATTTAATCCATCCACTCTGGCAGGGTCGTGGGAGTTGTTCGCGTTAAATATTCCAAATATTCTGCCAAATTATCTATTTCTTCTGATTCTTCTCTATTCATCTTCGTATATCGCTTTCATTTTCAGTATCGCCACCAAATTCAACATTAGGTTATTTTGCTTGCTTTCGACCGAATCTATCTTGATTCTTGCGCTTCCAATTTCCGCTTCCCCCTGGCACAGCGTTAATTCTTTGCTGATGACTTTGTTAATCGCTTTTAAAACATCGTAGCTGGCGGAAGTCACTTCCTTGTCATCAACCACGGTGATTGAAAATTCTGCGCGGGACGTTAGATTTTTCCCCTGCAAAACGTTTTTCAATTCAAAAATTAAATATGGCGTCCTGCGCTTATCCTCCGGTGGACGCGTCGGGAAAATAGCGAATTCCAGTTCTTTCCCTATGGCTCTGATAATGCCGAGATCCCATGGTATCATGTCGTTTTCCTCCTGAATTGGATTTTTACATAGTTGCGTGGAATAGAACGAGATCCTGCGCAGGCTCTATTATGGGCGGCTGCGTCGGAGTAAAAATCCTATCTTTCACGACGACGCGAAATTCGCTGGGAAAGTCGCATTTCCATTTTATCGCGAAGAGGTACAGCACACGCTTCGCCGAAATGTCCTTAATGGAAATGGAAGCCCAGACCTCGTTCCAAAACTTATATTCGTAGATCCAGAGGTTCTCGGTGGACAATTTTTTCTCCAGCGATTCTATTTTTATTTTGGTATTAAACAATCTTTTGGGCATGATTCAAAAAATCCTCAAATTTAAGAAAGGATTAAGCAATTGCCTAACTCCTTGAGAAATAACGTTATTTTGCTCGTAGGAAAATCTTTCCTGAAACGCGTTCGCAACCAGCATCAAGTTAGCCAACTTTAGCTGGTACGGAATATTTTCCACCGAGTCGGCAATGCCGGCTTCATATCTTACGGATATGGAAATTTTGCGCCTGCTTTTGAAAATCGATCCATCATTGATGCATAAACAAAACTTACCTCTGCGTCTTTCAAGGGAATATTTTTGAGAATCAATTTCTCGATCATCCACTTCCACGCTAACTATTTTTATAATAGGAGGCTTTGGCAGCGGAATCGTCATCGTTCCGCAGAATATGCTGGGATAGTCGCCCTCTTTGAAATCAAAATCGCATATTGAGTAATTGTCGAGCCCATATTCCCAAACCTGCTTCAAAATGGATTTTTGAATAATGGATTCTATGGCCTCGCGGGTTGATTTTATAAGCCCGGAAATCAAATTATCGTCGAAATCGTGGTCAACGCGGAGGTAATTCTTGGTCTCTGCAAGAGAGATAATTTCCTCCGACGGTTTTTTTATAAGATTCAGATGCATTAATGCCCCCATTGATTCCGTTGGCTATTCAGTTTTTTCTTCGAATTTCAATAGCTTGATTGCATCGAAGTCCACAACTCTGCCGCCGGTGCGTTTCGTTGCGTAGAATTCCACGAATGGTTTCGATGTATACGGATCTCTCAAAATTTTCAGTCCCTGGCGATCCACTATTTGATATCCGGAGTAAAAATCTCCGAACGCCATGGAAGTAGATCCGGCCTCATCGCTGAGAGCAGGCATATCGTCGTCGATAATTACCGGATATCCCAGCAATGTCGAGGGAGTAGCCTTCGACAACGACGGCTGCCATGCGCAGGTTCCGTCCCTATTGCGTAATTTTCTGATTTCCGCCAGCGTGGATCTGGACATAATCCACTTCGCATTCTTCACGTAGATCGGTTTTAGGGAACAGACAACGTCGATTAAAAGATCGATCGCCGTGTTTTTATCGACGAACTTCCCAGCAGCTCCGGTGTAGAAATGCTGTAGTTTTCCAGCCTCTCTTTTTTCCTTGTCCTCCGATTCTACCTTCAGAAAGCCGAGAGGTTTTTCGGATCCATCCCCATTTATGAAGGCTTCATTTTCCAGGGCGGCGATTTTTTCCGCGATTTTTGTCGTAAGCCATTCCTCCACGTTGATTTCAGAATCATCCAGAAGCTTTTGACTTACCCTGGGTTTTGCGTATATTTCGTGGACTGGAATTTTAATTTTTTGAATTTCCGGGGAGTCGGTTTCATCTCTTTTCTCTTCGCCTCTCGCCGCCCAGCCGGCGTCCGGCATTTTAGAATCCACCAACAGCTCCACGGAATTCGTAGATATTGTTATGACTCTAGAAATCGCCCTCATCGGAGACAATAATTTCAATTTATCATGAATTTGCAGAGAAATTTCCTGCGGGATAAAATAGGCGCCGCAGCAGTCGTCTTTATCGCTGAGCGTTTTTTTCAAAAAATCGTTTGTTCCTTTGCGAATGTAGTCGCCGAAATCAGATTTTTTGTATGCGTCTCCGTCCAGATTTTCGGACAGCGGCATTGTTTTATTGGTTTCGTTTGTCGTCATATTAGTTTCCATTTTTTTCACTTTTTCTTCGTTATTTTTTATGAACTCGTCCAGGTTATCGTTCAATTCAGAAATAGCTTCTTCGATTTCTCTGTGCATTGATTTCTTTCCTTTATTTTTTGCGCCATCATGCGAATTTTTTGCAAAATGTCGTCGTTGGCTTTTACTTTGTCTACGACCGCCCCTCCGCAGGCCGGAAAAGTCACCACGGACACCTCCAGCAAATCTATGTTCGTCAGGTATTGTCGATCGTTTTTAAAATAATTGTTTCTAATCCTGTAGCCGATTGAAAAACCGTCTATGGCTTTATTTTTCAGCAGTAAATAAACTTCTTTGGCCCTGGGAACTTCCAGAAGAAGTTGTCCTTTTACAAAGAGACCGTAATCGTCTTCGCAAATTTCTTCTATCACTCCAATTGGAGAGCGTATGTCGTGTTGCCAAAGCAATTTCGGCTTTTTTCCAGCGATGGAATCGGTGACGGCGCTTTTAAACGCTCCCCTAACCACCACGTCGCCGTGCTCATCGACAACGTTAAACACGCTGGCGTATCCTGAAATTTCCCCGTTCTCGCCTATTGATTTTAGACACAAATATGGAGTTAAAAATTTCATATCGTATTCTTTCCTTTGATTGGCGGATATCCCAAAATTTCCCTTTTTTCGTTCAGGGTTAGGAAATCCGCGTTGGATATTTTGTTCCACAGATTCTCGCGTTCGGACATCAGCGCATGTATGGCATCGAGATCGAAAATCATCTCGACGGATCGATTGAACCTGGCGGATAGCCAATTTCCAAATTCAAGACGGATAAATTCCGCCATCGGAATAACCGTATCCTCCCAGAAATGAAGTCTTGCCTCCTTGTAACTACCGAACGTCGATTCCCCTTTAATGCCGATAAGTACCGGAGGAACGCCGAATGCCTGCGCAATTTCGCGGGCGGCAATATTTTTACCGGTGTTGAAATCGAGGTCCTTTGGAGAAAGTCCCATTTCTTTCCACTCGAGCCCCCCTTCCAAAACCATAACTCGACCAGCATTGGTGCTTCCTTCGTAGGCGTTCCGAATGTCCGATCGCAGTTGCTGTCGCTGTTCGTCGGTCAGATTTTCAGAATTTTTGACGACCAAACACCCCGAAGGACGTCCTCCGTTTTGCAAAATCGAAATGTTGTGCTTGGACATCTCGTTGTGCTGATCGATGGAGCGCGAAGCGGCCTGCAGCGGGCTAAATCCATACCAATCGTTCAGCGGATTGAAAAACTTCAGATGCAGAATGTCCTGTTTTCCTATGTAAAACCTCGACGAATCCACGCAATATGTGTACGAATCCACCGCAGTCTTGGTTCTGTTTGGAACAACCTGAACGCGATCGGTGCGCAGACAATGCAATTCATTTTTGTCGTTGCAGTGCACGAAAGCGTTTCCGGATATCAGCAGATAACTCGTTAAATTTTCCAAAAAAGAGCTTTTGGTCTGCGATTCATTTGGTTTTTTTAACATGTTGGCCAGAAACTCGTCTTCATTTTTATCTTCGGTGTTTCTTATCGAAACGGGAATCGACGCGATTCCTCGGGCAATAAGATTAACCGATCTAAAAACGAACACGTTTTTCTGAAATCCTTCCTCGGAAAGAGCGTCGTACCGACCCGGCGTCCATTGGGGATCCGAAATTCCGTGATAGGTAAAGAAAACATCTTCCTTTTTGGCGCTAAAATGCCTGAGCAAATTTAGCATGTTTGCCTCCGTAATATTTTTTGATTGTGTTTTGTTCTGAACGATATTATGTTCCCTCATTTTTCTTCATAAAACAAGCTATTTTTAAAAAATGCTTATATTACAACACACTAACTCAATTTTTTTATGAAAAATTATTTGTGGTTTTTTATAAAGAATGACAGCGCGATGGAATAGGCCTATAAAGGTAGAAAACAAAGATGGGAAATTAATCCAAAAGACACTGCTTCCGATGGCCCAGCGAGGAAGTTCACACAGATCGCAGTAAATTTCCGGATCGGCTGATTTTTTGAGAATTTCTGAATCAAAAATCTGGTTTTTAGTGTTATCTACGGAAAAGTGTTTGCTCTGTCAGTTGATTTCCTATCCTGACCAATTTACTCAAGGGGCACACCGATTAGAGGCACGTCCGTTTCGTAAAATTTCAAGCAAATCGATTAATTTTCCATTGGTCGGGTATAAACCTTGCACTTTAGTGCGAATTGCTTAAGCGTGACAGGAGTTGTAAGATGAGGCATGAATGTCAGAGAAAGGTATACCAAAGGTGCCCACGCGA
>JAIRMS010000049.1 GCA_031258475.1 Holosporaceae bacterium | reverse complement strand
AAAATCAGGAAACTCATCACAAATTAGACGATTTTAGAATATCGGAATTCTGAGTTCACTCTCTAATCTGCTTTGCAAGCGAATTCCAAACTACCGGCTTTAGACGGTAGTCGTTGATATGCATATACAATCACAAGTTTTATTTTCTTTTGTCAATTAAAGGTTTTTAGCTTTTATATCTGCCATCAGCTTATTTTTTATCCACCACTTCAAGAGGTTCAATTTTATGCTGTTTTTATAAAAAATAGCATTTCGTCATTGAATGGCTTTTTATCAAAAATCTATATTAATTTAATATTAGGCCATTGCTCAGAAGGCAACATTTTCCCGCGCATTGTTAGCGTGCATATATACTAAAAGTTGTAAAAATATTTCACCGAATTTGATAAAACAAACGCCGTTTTCCCTGAAATTTTCGGCATTTCTTCTCGAGAGAGAATTTATACTATTTAGGCCATTTTAACCAAAATATAGCCCAAGTTTATTTTTTCTAATTGAAAAATATAATCCTTTAGGTTAGGTTATTTTCAATTTAAATTTTTTGTGGAGAATTGTATGGCCGATTACCTTGTACCTGAACAAAAACCCCATAGATCTAGTTTGGATTTGCATATAGGAAATAGAATTAAAGCTCGCAGATCTCTTCTCGGTATTAGCCAAGAAAAATTGGGCAGATACCTCCAAATTACTTTTCAACAAATCCAAAAATACGAAAAAGGAGCAAATAGGGTTAGCGCTAGTACGTTATACGATATATCCATTATTTTATCCGTTGATATTTCTTATTTTTACGAAGGATATAATAACAGGAACATCACTTCTTTGAATGAAGATATAACTTGTGATTACGATCCAAACTCAATCAGCAAAAAAGAGACGGCCGAACTGCTACGTTTCTATAATAAAATTGAAAATCGTTCTCTGAGAAAAAAAATATTAGAATTATTGAAGCAGCTCGCTCTTTCTCAAAAAACTGATCAGTAGGCAGGAACAGAAGATAGCTAAATATTTTTTACGAAGTTTCGGGGAAAAATCTCTGCGACGCTTATTGAATTTCTGTTTGTTTTGTGCTATCCAACTTCCTAGATTTGCATCGGAAAGTATTGATTATGGGTCTATTACAAAATTTTGAGAAAAAAGAGCAGGAGAGGTTACTGGCAAACGTGGTTATTCCAAAGTTTGTGCCGGGGGATACTTTGAATGTTCAGGTAAAAGTTATCGAAGGCGATAAGGAGCGCAGGCAATCGTTTGAGGGAGTATGCATAGCTCGCCGCAATCGTGGCCTCGGATCCTCCGTAACAGTGAGGAAAATTTCGTTTGGCGAGGGAGTGGAAAGGGTTTTTCCATTGTACTCTCCCAATATTAAAATAGAGGTAATTCGTCGAGGAGTTGTGAGAAGAGCAAAGCTGTACTACCTGCGCGGCAGACTGGGAAAATCGGCCAGGATTACAGAAAAGAATACCTACGATAGTTAGAATTTGAAGTTGGAGTATTGTAGCTAGTTTTGCCTCTGAAGTGCCGCCTGCCCTGCCCGCTCGCGACGTTCAGCTTTTCGGCAATGATGGTAATCTGAAAGACAAATTATAGGCCGTGAATATTTTCGTTACTGGAACGGATACGAATGTTGGAAAAACGATAGTTTCCGCGTGGATCTGCATGCATACGACGGCAAGCTATTGGAAGCCGATTCAAACCGGCGACGATTCGGACAGAGATGTTGTTACGAAAATTTCTCCGCATACAAAAATAATACGGGAAGCGTATAGCTTGAAAGCGCCACTGTCTCCCTACGACGCCGCAAAGCTGGGAAACGTGGAGATCGACCGGAATTTGTTTGCCAGAAATCTGCAAAATACGGTCATTGAAGGAGCCGGTGGGGCGCTCGTTCCCATCGCAGAGAATTTTTTCATGGCGGATCTCATAAAAATGTGCAATGCGAAAGCATTGATAGTTACGAAATCAAAGTTGGGCATGATCAATCATTTGCTCATGACGACAGAAACCCTGAGAAGTCGTGGAATCGACATTCTCGGAATTATCGTAAATGGAGAGATCGAAAATAATCTGAAATGCACACTGGAAGAATTTTCAAAATTGAAGATTCTTGCCGCCATTCCCCACAGCTGCAATCTGACCGAGACTTTGCAAAATATGCCTATGTCGTCAGCAATTCTGGAGACACTAAAATGATTTGGAGACCTTTTACCCAGGAAAAAACTGCGCCACCTTCGATAAAAATAGTCCGAGGAGATGGAGCATATCTAATCTCGGAAAGCGGAGAAAAATATCTGGATATGATATCGAGCTGGTTCGTAAATATGCACGGACACGCCAACCGAGAAATTGCAGAGGCCATAGGCCAACAGGCAGAAACGCTGGAACATGTCATTTTTACGAGATTTTCCCATGATCCGGCGGAGAAACTGGTGGAAAATTTAAGGCAAATTGTTCCCAAAAAACTGAACCGATATTTTTTCTCGGACAACGGATCGACAGCGGTGGAAGTTGCGCTAAAAATGGCCTACCAGTATTTCAAAAATATCGGAGTTGCAGATAGAAATATTTTCCTTTCTCTGGAAGGTGGATATTACGGAGACACGTTTGGAGCCATGGGCGTAGCCGGCGCAAATTCCAAATACCATGCGACTTTCTCCGAACTGTTTTTCAAAACCATTATGATCGACGTTCCGGAATACTATAACGGCGCTGAATCAATGGAAGAAAAAGAGGATGAAATAATCAAAAAGCTGGTGAAAACTTTGGATGAAATCGGAGAGAGGGTCTGTGCACTGATATTGGAACCGCTGCTACAGGGATCCTTTGGCATGCGGCTCTATCGATCTGAATTTCTGGAAAGACTGGTAATCAAGGTGAGAGAATATGGTATTCTCGTGATTTTTGACGAAATCATGACCGGGTTTTATCGAACCGGAACGATGTTCGCCATGAATCAGACCAATGTTCTTCCGGATTTCATCTGTCTTTCCAAAGGGCTTACTGGCGGTTTCCTGCCGCTGGCCCTGACGATTGCCACCGAAAAAATTTACGATGCGTTTTTATCCGAGGATAAAAAGAAAACATTTTTGCACGGACATTCCTACACGGCGAATCCAATTTCCTGCGCCGCAGCCTGCAAATCTCTGGAAATTCTCCTGCGGAAAGAAACCATCGCAAAAATAGAAGAGATTGCGGAATTCCACAGGGTTCACGATATTCGCAACGCCATCAGAAGAAGATGCATCGGCACAGTGACTGCGTTCGACGCCGAGTCCGAAGACAGAGCCAATTTCGTGATAGACAGGGCCTGGGAAAATGGAATTTTTCTGCGTCCGCTGGGAAAAACGATCTATCTGTTCCCTCCCTATTGCGTTGACGTCGATGATTTGGCAAGAACCTACGACCTGATCAACAGATATCTATAGGAATAGCGATGAAAATTACCTTCGAAAAAGCTCTGGATATTTTCCACTATCCGTTCTTTAAACTATTGAGAACCGCCCACGAAATCCACGTGCAAAATTTCGACGAACAGTCGGTGCAGATCAGTGATATTTTGAGCGTGAAAACCGGAGGATGTTCCGAAGACTGCTCCTACTGCGCCCAATCTGTGCGAAATGGTGCGAAAATGGAAAAACAGCCCATGTTGGACCTGGAGACCGTGTTGAAATCAGCCCGCAAAGCCAAAGAACGCGGCGTGAGTCGATTTTGTATGAGCGCCTCCGGTCGCTGCATGTCGTCCAATGCCGAATTCGAGAAGATATGCGAGATGGTGAAAGCCGTGAAGGCTCTTGGTCTGGAAACCTGCGTCACCCTCGGATTTTTAACGGAAAATCAGGCGACAAAGCTGAAAGAATCAGGACTAGATTATTATAATCACAATGTGGATACGTCTCCGGAATTTTACCATAACATCGCTTCCACCAGAACCATTGACGATCGCATCAGAACCATAGAAATAGTTCAGAAGGCCGGCGTCAACGTGTGCTCCGGCGGCATTGTGGGCATGGGAGAAACCAACGAAGACAGGATCAAGATGCTGGTTCTGCTAGCAAATCTGAAGACCCATCCCCGTTGCGTACCACTGAACAAGCTGGTGAAGATTCCTGGAACACGAGTTGATGATTCAAATCCCATAGATGATTTTGATTTCGTGAGAATGATTGCGCTGGCGCGTATTTTGATGCCAAAATCCTATGTGAAAATCGCAGCCGGACGAAATACGTTGTCCGAGTCAACCCAGGCTCTGTGCATATTCGCCGGCGCCAATGCCTTATTCTCGAGCGAAAAATTGCTGACCGTCGATAATATGAAAGACAACGTCGACCGAAAGCTATTCGACAGGCTGAATATAAATGTAGAGCAATTCAATGGCTGATAGGCCTGATTATATTCAGAATCATCTTAGCGACCTAAAAAGTAGGAATTTATACCGAAGTCTACAGCGCTACGATGGAAAATTCATAGATTTTTCCAGCAATGATTATCTTGGATTGGCCCACAATGAAGAGTCGTTGGCAGCGGGCTATGCGTGCGCAAAAGTGTATGGATCCGGCAGTACCGGATCGAGATTGCTGAGCGGTAACAGAGAAATTTTCGAAAAACTTGAGCGACTAATAGCCGTGGACAAAAATTTTGAAGCATCATTGATATTTAATTCGGGATTTATCGCCAACGCCAGCGTCATATCCGCCCTGTGCATTCCTGGGTCAATAATCATATTCGATAAACTCAATCATGCCAGCATGTACTACGGCATAAATCACGGCGACGGGAGCAAATTACTCAGGTACAAGCATCTAAATTATGATGAACTGGAGGATATTCTAAAAAAACATGCATCCATCAAAAATAAGGTAATTGCATCGGAAACAGTTTTCGGAATGGATGGAGATGTTGCAGATATCAAAGCATTGTCATATTTGTCGCAAAAATATGGAGCTCTTTTGTTTTTAGACGAGGCTCACGCAACCGGACTTTATGGAAAAGATGGCCATGGGTTGTCCACGGATTTCCAACTGGGTCGGGATTCAACAATTGTCATGGGAACATTCAGCAAAGCGCTATCATCCTCCGGGGCCTATGTTGCGTCAAATAAATTGCTGAAAGAATACCTGATCAACAAAAGCAGAGGATTTATATATTCCACAGCGCTTTCTCCATTTTGCATAGGAGTAGCCATGCACAATTGGAATTTGGTCGGGACATTGGGCGAGACCAGACGACGCATAATGCAATTTTCCGACGAATTACGCTGCGACGTTCATAAACTTGGATACAAAGTTGTCGGATCCGGCACGAATGTCATCTCCATTGTTTTTGAAAACGCAGATCTAATGTGTGGGATTCACAGGAAATTACGGCAGCATGGAGTGTTGACTTCACTGATTAGACCACCAACGTCTCCCACCATGAGGATCCGATTGGCCGTAAATGCAACTCATACCAAAAAAGATTTGGAAGCGGTTACGGAAGGACTGAAAAAATGACCTATCTTTTATGTCACGGATTTGGTTTTTCGAACAAATATTGGAGAAATCTGATTCCTTTTTTGGATGGTGAAGTTATTTTTTCCGATGATAATTCTGACAAAAACAGGCGATATGTTGGAATTGGTCACTCCATCGGATTTCAGAAATTGAATAATTCTGGATTAAAATTCGACTGCCTGATCGGACTGCAGGGGTTTATAAATTTCTGTGGAAGTGATCAAAATACAAGAAATGAAAGGGCGGCTAATCTGGATCAGATGCTCCAAATATCCGCCGTAGACATCGCTAAAAGTTTGGAATTTTTTTATCGCCTCTGCAAATATCCGGATCCGATTCCTAAAAATATCAGAGCGGACGTCCTGATGGAAGATCTGAAAAGCATGAAGGAATCGTACCCGCACTGCGGATGTCCGACGCTAATCATCGGAAGCGAGCAGGACGAAATAGTTCCGCTTTCCATTATCAAAGATAATTTTCAAAATGTACGAAATGTAACCGTGGAAGAAATCAACGATGTTCCCCATTCGCTCGGATTCTGTGAACCGGAAGAAGTTTCTCAAAAAATTGAAAATTTTCTGGAAAAGCATGTTACCGTAGATTTATGAAAGAAAAAATCAAATCATCCTTCGATAACGCCGCCAAAACTTACGATTCGGTCGCCCAGGTTCATGTTCTGTCGTCCGCAAAATTGGTTAGTATGCTCGGAAGTTTTAACCTGCGTCCCAAAACAATTTTAGATATTGGCTGTGGCACTGGAAATACGTCGGTCGAACTGAAAAAGCTATACCCACATGCGGAATATACTCTATGCGATATATCGAAAAATATGATTAACCAGGCTCTTCTAAAAATACCGAATGCAAAACACATTGTTTGTGATGCGGAAAAACATAACTTCGGCGAGCATTATGACCTTGTGGTGTCTAATTTGGCGATGCAGTGGTTCGAATCAATCGATGAATTTCTGGGCAATATGCTAAAAAAATGTCGCTATTTCGCCTTTTCAACTTTGCTGGATAGAAATTTTAGCGACTATGGGGACCTTTTTGATGAATGGTCGGGTAACTATCCATCACTACAAAAACTAAAAAATATTGTTGAAAAACACGGGAAGCTGCTCAAGAGCAGCATCGAGCGTTACGATCTTTTGTTTGAATCTCAGTTCGGAGCGGCAAGATATCTCAAAACGCTGGGAGCCGCCCCATTCCCGACATCCAGAAACATAACTCAAAAGCTGAATACACGTCGGATCAATCTGAATTATGAGGTGGTGTGTATAGTGGTACGTTCTGATCGTGACACAAGCGGCGTGGTCGTCCCTCGACAATCAAAAATCTGTCTTGCCGAGGTTAAGAGCAGCTGTAGGCTCCAGGTAAGGAAGCAGCATGCGCCTTGAAAGCTGCCCCCCTAAACTATCTACGGAATCCATGCCCGCTATAGTGGCCGAGAAAAATTACCGTTAAAGACCACCAAAGACCCCTCGTAGAACGTTCGCATTCCAGCCTCCTGCCGCACATTCTCTCCACCAGCAGAATAAGACGCCTAATTCCCGCTCGGTAAAAAGAGATTCGGCTCGTGAAAAGGAAGTGCCGAACAAAAGTTGCTGGAACTCTGAACTACCAACGCGAATTATGGATTAGATAGCTCGTATTTCAGTGCACTGATGTTTTTTAACAGGCTAGCTTACAACACGGAGATTGAAGTAATCGTTTGGAATTTTATACATGAATCACTTTGAAAGTGCACTGTCGGCATTTAGCTTGATTGTAGACGCGTAGCCGAGGAGGATTGGTATTACTGGATTGCTTTGTCGCTACGCTCCTCGCAATGACGATCGTGAGTGTCTCTAAAACAACACCATTTCGTCATTGCGAGCGAAGCGAAGCAATCCAGAAAATAAAAATCGCATTTCCAAAGTGATTCATTTATGTTGTTACGTGGGATGGGTTAACACCCTCGCCTTTAGGCGAACACTTTAGTATTATATGTTCATGAATTATAGAAGAGGTAGCCACAGTCTATACGATCTAAAATATCACATAG
>JAIRMS010000048.1 GCA_031258475.1 Holosporaceae bacterium | reverse complement strand
AAACCGGACTTCATCAATCTGAATTCTGCCCCGCCTAAACATTGCCGTCAATGAACCAACAGCAGACATTTCATCGGGGTTTGGAACACGGGAAGACGCCAACAATTCAGCAAAAACAGCATTTGATAACACGGCCAATCCATCTGCTATCTCCTGTCTAGTCGGCTGATTCATACTATGAATATCGGAAATCATAGATATGAACAGCGCGAATACGATATGCATTATCTTCATTTTTTTATCCTCATAAAATAGAAAAACCCACAGAGAAGCTTTGAAAAAGCAACGTCGTAGCAAAAATTGTACGTAGAAACGAGAACAACTAAAATTTATTTAAAGTACCATATATTTTAGATTTTGTCAACTAATATGCGTCTGCTTGAATAACTTTTATTTACAAAAATGTTTTTCTTTTTTGGAAAAGCATTGACCAAGCCTGGAATTTTGCTGGCTTCGCGCCGCACTTCCAGTCTACGTCCCCTGATATACACGAATCACTTTGGAAGTGATTCGTGTATATCCCTATTTCCAGCGCAGATGGTAGACTTCCTGTTGGCCAAAACTTTTGGCCAGGGAAATCGTTCCCACGTATTCGGTGGAGTATCTTTCGTAGTATTTGAGACCTTTCTGCGTAAATTCATTGTGCTCGTCGTTGGTTTCTCCATAGAGGAGCGCCACAAACTGCTGAGTTGCATAGACCTGTCCAACCGCAGTCACCGGTTCCAGTCTCGCGGCTCTGTTGATATGACCACCATAGAAATTTATCTTTTTTATAAATGGATCCTGGGCGAGGAATACCGGTCCGGAATGCAGTGAAATTCTCGCCTTGATTGGAAATGGAAATTCCGGATATTTTTTCCCGAGATTTTCGATGATATCGCAGTATCTAAGCCCGAAATCGGCGATCTTTAGGGCGCTGCTGGCAACGGCAAAAACGGCGTCTCCCCAGGTGTTTAGCGATTCCAACGAAACTCCAATTTTTTCTATGGCACCGTTTAATTTCTCCAGGAAATCTAAAAATGAAGGGATATGCTCGTCCTGCAATTTGCTGTAGCCGGACAAATCCGAAAACATCATGGATTTTATGACACGATCCGGAGATTTTGATATGAACGGATCGAAGGTTAAAGAAAATCGCTGCGGTTGTACCAGAGACAGGTCTATTTTATCGACATTGCCGTCATTTTCTCCCAGCTCGTCCAGATCCACCAGATGCAGCGTGCTGATATTTGTCCATCTATCTATGAAATCCGCTGGCCCGCCGGGGATCGAGTCGGTTCTCGAATGCCACACCGCCATCAAATGAGGTTCTGTAGTCAGGAACTTGCCACGCATAACAGCGCCTCCATGCATAACGTGGTTTGAGAATCTGTAGAGCATATCGTGACCAAGATATCGATCCTCGCAGGCAAAACTCACGGAATGGGCGTTTGCCAGAACGCGTTCGAATCTCTTTTCCCAGCGCGGACCGGCGTGTCTTACGTTTGTTTCGATAAAATCGGAGATGGCAAAAGGGAGGATAATGTTGATTTCTCCGCCCAGGCTCTGAAGCGCCTCTATGAATATTATATCTGCACCGCAGGAGGCGGAACTATACCCTATCTTGGCGTTTATGGATCGCAGCTTTTCAGTGATAATGCGTTTTACATCTTCCTCGATTTCCTGCGGGAATAGTGGAACCTGGAAGCTTGGGTGATCTATCGAGTAGCCGGTGAACACAACAATGGTCGGAGGAATTAGGATTTCCAAAGTTTGGTGAGGAACCTTAAAACCGGCCTCCCTTAAAAAATACAATTGTTGCCGAGCGGTCACAATTGAAATATAATTTTCCTTATCGCCCTGTTTCATCGCTTCGTCGTAGAGTTTGCAGGCGTCGTCTTCGCGCCCCAGCAACAGTTGGGCTTCGGCCAGATCTATCAATTCGCTGAAAGACGCTTCCAGCCCGAACGGAGGCAATAGCTTCAAAACCTCGGCGGCCAGTTGTTTTGCCTGCGGATCATCTCCGGTGAGCCACGACAACCAGGCGGCATGCATACCGGTTCGGGTTTTCTTCTCTTTTCTGAAGGAGGCAAGATATAATTCTCTTGATATTTCAAGATCTCTACAGGAATGTGAATATTTCCAGGATTCTTTAAATATGTGTCCAATGTTGGCGATTATATCCGATCGTCCTTCGGTGAGAAATTTGCTTGTTAGCAGGTCGTCTATGGTGATCGTCATCGCGTCGGTTGCTTCGTCTTTCTGCGGAATAATGCATAAAATTTTGTATACGAGTTCTCTGGATTCTTCCAAGGCTCCTGTTTTGAGCAAAACAAGGGCGTACGCCTGCGCGAGACCTACGTCGTTTGGGTATTTTTGAAATGCTTTTTTGGCTATTAGATGCGCTTTGAACATGTGTCCGGTCGCAATCAAAGTAGTGATTTCGTTTTCGATTTTATCGCAGGAAGAATTCGAAATTTGTCCCACTTCGTCATCATCTAATTCTTCGTCGATGGTGGAAACTTCAATTGGAGCAGATTCCTTGTTTCCCGATGACTTCGAATTGCTTGCTTCGTCTTTTGAAGATACGTTTTTTTTCTCGTTTTCCGTTTCTTTAGCCACGATTTACTCCATGCCACGCTTTTATGAAGCTAACAAATAAA
Source organism: Holosporaceae bacterium (assembly GCA_031258475.1). GTDB lineage: Bacteria > Pseudomonadota > Alphaproteobacteria > UBA3830 > UBA3830 > JAIRMQ01. The sequence goes on along the minus strand of JAIRMS010000048.1, from coordinate 11,928 downwards.
GATTAACATCCAGTAAAATGTAAACTTAGAATATTTTTAACTTTATTGGTTTAAGATTATCTCGATATGCGAAAGATAAATGAAATGGAAGATTCTGTTCAGAAAGCGGCAAAGGTTTTAGTTGTGGACGATCAAGAAAGCGCGAGAACTTTGTTGAAACGAAGACTCTCAATATACAAACATGAAGTTCTTTTGGCAGAAAATTTAAAGAAAACCCGTGAAATTCTCGAAAACAACCATGTAGATGTTATATTTTTAAACATGTTCATCCATGAAACAAACAGCTACGATTTTCTCATGGAATTGAAAGAAAATAATTCGTACAAATCCATTCCGATCATCATGATTTCCAGCGACGGCGATGCGGAACTGGTGGTTAAATGCATAGAAGCCGGAGCGGAAGACTATCTAACAAAACCTCTTAATCAAACCCTTTTAAGAGCAAGATTGGCCAACTGTATTTCAAAAAAAGAGGCTCATGATAAAGAAATAGCGTATCTTGCAAAAATTGAACAGGGACAAAAACAGATAGTGACACAGGAAAAAATGGCTTCGTTGGGAGCATTAACCAGCTCGATTTCTCAGGAGCTAAAGAATCCTTTGAATTTTGTAATCAATTTTGCATCCGTAAGTTCAGACATTTGTGAAGAACTAACGGGCAGAATAAATAAAGAGAAAGAAGTGATACCACAGGAGCTTTTTTCGTTTTTATCAGGCCACTTTGAGAAATTTCAATCAAATGTGAAAAAAATATCGGATCATGGGCAAAATGCCAGCAAAATTATCAGATTTATGTTGGATCAATCGAATACTTCAAGCGATAAAAAGCATCCGGCAAATATTAATAAGATTATTTCCCAGGTTACAACTTTGCTTTTCGCATCCTATAAAAACAATGGAATTACAGCATTACCAAAAATAGATACGGAATTAGATAATGCGCTACCTCATATTCCAATATCGATCCAATCTTTCAGCAAAGCCATCTACAATATACTGGATAATGCCGTTTACTCGGTAATCAACAAATTTGAAGAGGATATATCTCAGGCGAAAATTGTGGTGAAAACAGAAAACAATCCGTCATTCATAGAAATTACCATTCGCGACAATGGCTCCGGCATAAAAGATGATATTATCGATAAAATTTTTGTGCCTTTCTTTACCACAAAACCGGAGGGAAGCGGTCCTGGATTAGGGTTATCAACGGCAATAGAGATTGTACAAGGGCATTCCGGAACTATTTCGGTAAATTCAACGGAAAATGAATTTGCCGAGTTCAAAATACGACTAAACAAGTAGGCAAAACGTATAAAAAATATCCGCACGCTAAACGCACACAATAAGAAATTTTGCAACTTTATTGAAAATATTTTAATTATTATATAATCTTTACGTTTTATTAACTTATTTGTGATATTATTTGACGATAATCATTTTAAATTAGATAAAGGAGGCAAAATGATAGTCCACACTGCTTGTTTTTTGATTGCTTGTATTTTTGTTTTTGGCCAAAGTTTTTGTATGGATGAACTTATACCGTTGATCGTTGGTGAGCCGCATGGAGAAGGGAGACAGGTTGTTAGGCTCCACAATCCTTGCTATCCACGATCTTCAGAAATAGAGCATATCGATATAGGAAACGGTGATCTCGTGAATTTTGCCTGCGCAGGGCCGATAGGATGGTTTATCAGATCTGTATCTAAGCGTAATCATGTTCCGAATCCTCGTGGTTCGACACATACTGGGGTGGCTCTGATAGATAATCCTCAATATGTTTGGAGAACGATTTTTAATCTAACGCCGAATGAGCAAAATAGAGGATTCGGGTGTACAATAGAAGAAAAGACTGGAAAATGGATGTTGGAAAAAATACGTAAATATTACGGAGACGATCTGGGAGTGATAGGAGGAGGAGAAATATGGCGTCCTTTTGTTTTTGAGGCAAATACAACGCTGGGACAGCTTTGTCATGGCGTGCATCCACATACGCAGATACGCCCATTTGTAAAAGCGCTGAAATACGACGGAAATGTGGATTTGCGCTCCATTAATTTCGCTATTCCAATTGATTTTTCAAGACGGTTTATGGGAGAGCATGTTGGCAGACCCTATGAAACTTTTTCCACATGTCGAGAACTATTCCACGCCGCAAGAAACGGCAATCTGCCAGAGAGGACCGAAAAAGTTTTTTGCAGTGAACTAGCGAGCGCTTTCTACATAAGAGCGATCGAAGAATCTGATCTGGAGAATAAAGGCGAACTCATAGCAAGGTTTAGAAACTCGAGCAATATTCTTCCAGAACGTTTTTGCGACGACATCGGCGAATATGATCTATTGGAAGGTCTAGCGTCTACTGAACGAGCGCTGAAAGTAAAGTTTGCAGTGACGGAATAAAAGAGCAGGGAGTAATTAGATCCCTTTCGAAACCGAGTAATTTCGAGGAATTTTCAGGCGTTACCGGAGCGCAGAACCGCAGCGTACTTGAAGTACGTGAGGATTCGAGCACCGGAACAACGCAAAAATTACCGGAAGGACGATGGTTACGAAAGAGATCTATTATTCTCTTGGAGGGAGTTTTAATGTATACTGTAAAACCTTTAGCAAGAAATTTACATGGAAGATTTTAAAGCGGTAGTCAGAGATTTTGTTTTGGGAAAAAATGAAGAGTTATCGAATAGAAAGATAACTTTTTTCCTGCTATTTCTTAACGTGGTTACGTCGGCGGCGGTTAGCATCTATATTCCCTGCCTAAAACAAATGGCGATTGATTTAGAAACAACCAGCGCCGTTATGCAGATGACCATAGTTGCTCACCTGATTGGAGAGTTTTTCGGTCGCTTGTTCTGCGGGCCGTTCGTAGAAACGCACGGGGGTCGCGCGATAATACTTCCTTCGCTTGCCATATCGATCATAGGGCATTTCGGATGCATGATTTCCGGTTCCGCTTTGGTATTTACGGTTATGAGATTTGGTCAAGCGGTTGGTTCCAGCGTAGTTTATATCGTTTCTCAAAGCATAATTAATGAAACTTTCAGTGAAAAAGAAAAAAGCAGCGTAGTGGGAATTCTTGAGCTGTATCAACCGATAGCATGGATTCTGTCACCGTTTGTTGGATCAATTCTGGCGGAAATCAGCAACTGGAGAGGACCTTTTTTTGTTTTACTGGTTGCCCAGTTGATTGGAATGATCTTTTTTTGGGCCTATCCGATTGATAAACATAGAAAATCCAAAAAAAGATTTGCAATTTCGAAACTTTTGCGCGACTATGGGCGTGTCCTAAAGAATTCCTCGTTTGTAATCTATGCTCTGATCCCGGGGTTGTTCGCTGGCGGATATATGATATTTGCCGTTGGCACTCCGTTTATTTGTTCAAAATTTTTTGAAAATAATTCCGTAGTTGCTGCTTTTTCCGTAATTCCGCTGCTTTTTTATGTGGCGGCAACGTTTGTTTACAGAATAGTTGTTGATAAATTCGGAGTTTCCGTTTCCAAAAGAGCCGGTGCGTGCATATATACCATTTTTGGCGTGTATCTAATATACGTGATGATGCAGAACGCGCCTTGGACTCCGGGCATTTTGCTAACATTGATGTGCCTGCAATGTTCTGGCAGCGCGTTCCTCGTTCCGGTATCGATATTGAAAGCGCTGCAGTCGACCCCTCCACATTCCACCTGTGTTGGAGCGTCGACGGTGGTCATATTCCGCAATATCGTTATGTCGGTTTGCATTGCGGTGGGAGCAAAATTCCACAGCAGCATCACAACCATCATGTCCTGCGTCTTTATGACCGTTGCCACGGTTTTAATTCTTATCATGATGCGAAAAATCATAAGAACACACACCGTTAGAAAGCGAAAACTTAACGTTTCCGATTCTGCCACCGTTTGATTAAGTAGACCTCTTTCGAAACCGAGTAATTTCGAGGAATTTTCAGACGTTATCGGAGCGCAGAACCGCAGCGTACTTGAAGTACGTGAGGATTCGAGCACCGGAACAACGCAAAAATTACCGAAAGGACGATGGTTACGAAAGAGGCCTAGTATAGACGGAACAATCTGGATTTTTTCCTATGATATCGACCAGGAAAATGGAATAATCCGACGGGAATGTAATAACGAGGTGGATTTGTGTTTCAGGCTACGTTGGAATCCGTCGCTTCCTTCGATGGAGTTGGCGCACACAGCGGAAAGCTCTGCAGTGTTTCAATTTCTCCGGCCGCCAAAAATGCCGGCATAGTATTCAGCAATGGAGAACACACCGTTGAAGCGAGATTCGACAATGTATCCGAAACAACGCTATGTACTGCATTATCACTCGGGGATGGCGCCGACATTTCAACCATAGAACATCTATCGGCCGCGCTATACGGACTTGGAATAACAAATGCCCTGATCGAAACAAAGGATCCGGAAATCCCAATACTTGATGGAAGCGCGCTTCCATTTGTTCAGAAGTTTTTATCGGTGGGAATAAAAAAACAATCGAGCAGAATGAAAATGCTGAAAGTATTGGTCCCTATTAAAGTTCAGGAGGGGGAAAAATGGATCTCCCTATCTCCGGCGAACTCGTTCAGTATAAACATTAAATGCGATTTCACCTCCAAGGGACTGGAAACGCGCGAGACGTCATTCGATTTTTCAGAAAACGACTTTACAAAAGAAATAGCTCTGGCAAGGACGTTTGGCTTTTTCTCCGACGCGGAATTTTTGAGAAAGAATAACCTGGCGAAAGGAGCGTCGTTGGATAATTGTGTCGTTTTCGACGACGTTGGCCGTCCCATTAATAAAGAAGGACTGCGACTACCGAACGAACCGGTTCGCCATAAAATTCTGGACGTTATCGGCGACCTGTCGCTGACCCGGTGCAACATCGTCGGCCGGTTCGACGGTTTTTGCCCCAGTCACAGAATAAATAATAGGCTTTTGCATGCGCTTTTTGAAAAAGATACCAATTACGAGATAACACAATAATGTATGTATTGGGAATAGAATCCAGCTGCGACGAAACCGCCGCGGCAATCGTAACCGAGAAGAAAGAAATTCTCTCCAATATCATCTATTCCCAAATCGAGGAACACAGACTTTTCGGCGGTGTGGTTCCGGAACTAGCCGCCAGGGCGCATCTGGAAAAAATTGATCTGGTCGTGGAAAAAGCGCTGGAGGATGCAGATTTGGAAATATCGCAAATTGACGTCGTTGCCGGAACCTGCGGCCCTGGACTGATAGGAGGATTAATCGTCGGAGCAACCTTTTCGAAATCCATCTCCATGGCAATGAACATACCTTTTATCGCTGCAAACCACATAGAAGCGCATGCATTATCCATTAGATTGACGGAAAACATTGATTTTCCATACCTGCTTTTGCTAATGTCCGGGGGACACTGTCAGTCCTGCATAGTTCACTCGGCGAATCATTTTGAAATAATTGGAAAAACCCTCGATGATTCCATTGGAGAAGCCTTCGACAAGGTCGCCAAATTATTGGGACTTGGATATCCTGGTGGACCAGCCGTCGAAAAAAAATCGGCCGGCGGCGACGATGAAAGTTTTCCGCTGCCACGCCCCCTGTGCCGCAAAGAATCCTGCGATTTTTCATTTGCCGGGCTAAAAACAGCCGTTCGAATAGCCACGGGAAAATGCAAAACCGAACAGGATAGAATAAATCTATCTGCAAGTTTTCAGAGAGCTGTGATCGATATTTTGGTATACAAAACAGAACAGGCCCTGGGAATCTGCCGAGGAAAGGGCATCGGATTATCTGCGGTCGTCATATCCGGAGGAGTGGCAGCGAATCAACGCATTCGCACGGAGCTGCAAAACATCTGTCATCAACATGGACTGCGCTTTCTGGCTCCGCCCGCAAACATCTGCACTGACAACGGAGCGATGATCGCCTGGCTGGGAGTGGAGAAAATTCTCGTAAATCAACGGAGCGACCTCAGATTCTCCCCTCGTCCGCGCTGGCCGCTGGGCACGCATTGCTCATAGGGATTGCTCGTTATACATGAATCACGCTGGAAATGCGTTTTTCACTTTCTGGATTGCTTCGCTATGCCTGCAATGACGAAATGATATTGTCTTTAGGACACCCACGATCGTCATTGCGAGGAGCGTAGCGACGTGGCAATCCATTACCATCTCAGCTATGCACCTGCGGCAATCAAGCTAAATGCTGACTGCGCATTTTCAAAGTGATTCAGCTATAAAGCGCAGCTATGATTACGGCTTCTCTCCGCCTCACTACCAACATCTTTGCTATAAATGCGTTTTTCATTTTCTGGATATTTTTCCTTCAAAAGATCGAAATATTTGATAATTAAATCGCTGTCAATCGCCTGAAATCTCATGGCTTTACTTCTATGCTTTTCAAATTGATCGTTCCAATTATGTTTGGCTATTGACTAGCAAAATGGAGCTAGTTAGGATGAATCACGAAAAATACAACGGGTTAGGCTCGAATAAGATAGATTGGATTGTTTTATGTTTTTATGAAGATATAACCTTCGACAAGCAAATTATTAAAAATTAACCGCAACAAATATGGAAAAACAGAAAATATGGAAAAACAGAATTCTCAGGAATATGAGTACAAGACCGATTTGCTAGACGAATCACAACAGGTAATCAATGATTTTTCTTGTTTGTATAACACATTGGTCCTCTCCGCCGCGTTCAATCATGAAGATAGAAGAAAAATGGTGAATGAATTTTTCTCGAAACATTCGGGAAAATTGGAAGAAATAGGTGAAATATAAAATTTTTATGTCGACAATGTCGAAGATTCCTTTCGCATTCCCGTCAGATTATATAAATGCAACGACAACAGTGAAGAAATAATATTGTTTGCACATGGAGGAGGGTGGATTCAGGGGAATTTACAAACCCATGATTGTCTGTGTAGAAAAATGGCAAAAATGCTAGATATCAACGTATTATCAGTGGATTATCGCCTTGCTCCGGAGTATGTATTTCCGACACCATTAAATGACGTATTGAGTGTGTATCTATGGTGCCGTAAAAAATACGAGAAAATTTATCTGTCCGGAGACAGTTCCGGTGGAAATTTGTGTGCATCCGTTTGTATTGTAACATCAGATAAAAATTTACCCAGGCCAGATGCAATGATTCTATTTTCCCCTGTACTGGGAAATAATTTTCAAACGATATCCTGCAATCTTTTCGGTCATCTGCCATCACTATCTCTATTGAGTACGATGTACTGTTTCTCCCTGTACAGCGGACAAATTTGCCATCTAACAAGCGCCATAGACAACAAATATATTAGCCCTAACCTGGAATGTGATATGAACGCATTTCCACGAACGATTCTAATTTCTGCCGGATGTGATGTTTTACTGAGCCCTCAATTAGAGTTTGCGGCCAAAATGAAAAGATCCCAAAATGATTGTAAACACATAATTTTGGACGGAGCCATCCATGATTTCATAATATATGGCAGAGAATTTGAGCGGTATAATACCAACATATTAACAGACATTTCCGCCTGGTTAAGAAAAAAGGCTTGCGCAGGAATGTATGCGGAATGAGAGTGTTGGGATTCGAAGACCTTTTGCAGGAATGGTTTTGTAGTTGGCACACAGAGATGTTTATATACTGATAATTCTGACTATGCAATTTATCTCTGGAATTGCAAATTGTATGTCGTTCATCAATTTAGATGGACTGCTCTACGAAAAAACGCGAACCAAACTAGATGCACTTCTGACGAGAGTTCGTACTGCAATTTCACGGCTCCACGCAGTGTGGTTAGTTGTAAAGGAATCCCCTACGAAGTCCGTATCCTGACGGGAATGGTCAAATATAGGCAGTTGTGCATTCCGAGGACAGTGGAGAAAGTAGAAGGCGGTTCTCAGGATTCACCTAAAACTCTGGAACTAGTGGCATTTGAAGCGGATTCTGCGCTAAAAGAAGTGGGAAATGGAACGTTTTCCGGGGCTGTGCTCCTGAAGTCTGTGCATTTTCCGCTCGGAGATTCAAGTACGGCGGCAGCTTGCAAAACATGAATACGGGCGCCTTTGGTCTCTGCAGGTGTCTGAATTTTGTCGGTATTCCATCCGGTGTGGAGGAGATCAGTGCACGCTGTTTTACAGCATGTGAGGCACTGAGTTGTGTAGAATTTAGACATCCTTCCAAATTGATATGTATCGGAGTAGATGCATTTAGATCCTGTGGTTTTTTGGCCTCTATTCGTATTCCATCCAGCGTGGTGATACTGGGTGGAACCTGTTTTTGTGGATGTCATCGACTATACATCGTGGAATTTGAGCCCACTTCCAGATTGCAACGTATTGGCACTGGGGCCTTTAGCTACTGCTCTAGTCTGAACTCAGTCCTCATTCCAGCCAGTGTGGAGGAAATCGGAGCGATGTGCTTTTGGGAATGTGATGAACTGCACATCGTAGAATTCAGTCCTAATTCCAGATTGGTAAGCGTTGAAGCAAAAGCCTTTTCTTCCAGCGTCAAGTTTGTAAATCCTCCTCCTTGTGTACCTGGCAGATAGGGAAACACGATTTTAAAAATAGGTGAAACACGAAAAACGTTATACACATGAATCACTTTGAAAGCGCACTTCTCATTTTCTGGATTGCTTCGCTCCGCTCGCAATGACGAGGAGTGGGGTAACATTACCCATTCTCGTCATTGCGAGGAGCGTAGCGACGTGACAATCCATTATCATTTCGCTACGCACCTGCCGGCATTCAATTGCTACGTGCTAAAGCACGAAGAATGCTAAGGACCTAAAGGTTCGCCGGATGCGGATAAATCCTTCTTTTCGTCCCAAATTTTGAAGACGGAATCTTCATCTTTTTGATCCTCGATATACTTTTTTATTATTTCCTCTGTAACTGCTCCGACCGTGCTACAAAAATAACCTTTGGCCCACAATATGCACATGATCAGCTCTGATATTTCCTCGCACAATCGTCATTTCCTGCAAGCTACACACTTCTTTCAGCAAATCTCTCAATCTGAGAGCAATATCGCCACTTAGTACCTTGTAAGAATATTTTGTCTTCCACACATAGTGATACTGTACGTCCAATACTGTGTGAGCGCCTTTCACATATCTTTCTCGACTATTCTTCATGCCTCAGCTTACAACTACTAGGACGCTAAAGCAATTCACGCTAAAGCGTAAGGTTTATACCCGGCCCCATGGAAATCAAGAAAAGCATTACAGATAAATACGTTCCCAAACACCTTTCTGCTAAGGACATCACTAATTACAACTCTTCAATACTGTAAGGAATGGTGATCCTTGGGAAACAAAGCATGTAGCGAATTTTATTCATCCTACGAAGATTAAAATCCTGCATATTTAATGACAGCAGCAGCTACATCGCAATTTAGCCCAGACTGAACAGCTAAATCTTTCGAATTATGAATTCCTTGTTTGACAAGCACTAAAGCATTTTCTTTCTTTGTTTTCAAGTTGCTATCATTTTTTATAAAGGAATACCTAATTAACGGACCTTCATGGCTAGAACGCTTCACTTTAAATGGCAAACTGCTTGTAGATGTCGTACTTAATTGAAAACAGATAGACATCCCCAATGATCGCCATTCCAACTTCACGGAATTCCCGACATCCTGTCCTTCACTATTCAGTTGAGTAACATCCACATAATCCCAATCTGACATGGGTGCCCGTGAAATAATGGAGACATGAAATGTCTTTGCTTCACTGGCAGGTATTAATTCTCCAGTTAAAGCAATATCTTCTTTTATTATGGATTCATCAGTTTTAAAAAAGTTGATCAATAATGGATGATCTGTCATATTCTCTAGGCTTATATAACAGCCCATACATTCAGCATTTTTCACCAAAACAGCTACTGCGCACCACAATAAGAACTTTATATTTTTTTTCAGCATCTTTAATTTCCTTTTCTTTCCTTTAAATAGCTCTCCATTACCCTTTAAAATACAGCAAAATTACATATTTGAAAATATCCTATAATGAGATATAGTAAAAACATTGATTACTTCACCAATTTTTACTGAAAATTGAATCGACCTTATAAGTTTAGCTTTTTTTGTAAATCTATCTTCAAACTTCTCGCTATCGAAATCCGGTCTTTCTCCAAAGCGATAATATTCGGTGTCTCTAAGAAATACTCCATTGTAATTTGGATCAGCATGAATTAGGATTTCTACATTTGGTGGAATGCTATAGACTCTACCATTTGTCAATTCCAATGTATTGGATGGAACAACTAATATCTTAGTCGCCTCAGTGCGAGCTTCTGAAGTTATATCATAACATGTCATCGTGGAAAGATTTTTTATATATTCTGGTACTGCTTCAGAATATTTATCTTTGCCATCTCCAAATTTATAAAATACATCAGGTCGAAGCATAAAATTATTGGCTTCATTACAATAAGAACTCTTCAAATACTGTGTAGTAATATCCGCTTGCCCAAATAAGATGCTCTCGTTTCTTAATTCAATTTTTGAAGCAGTTGTTGAAAAATTAGCTTTTTTCTTTGTATATTTCTCCTCATCTAATTCAGGTATATCTACTTTAAAAAAAACAGGTTTTGCAGGAAAATAATTTTCACTTATTTCTGATGTAATGGGGCCCTCTGTTAGAAGATTCACATGCAACAATAATCTACTAGAACACTTAGAAGCTAATGATTGGTGGAATGCTTTCAGTTCATTGTCTAAAACTCCAGACGGAAATGGATAATATTTTCCAAAAAACAATTCATTAAACACTAATAGTATCGGGATTTCTGGTAGTAAATTGGATTTTTTCATACTCAAAGATCTTGAGATATGCTCGGCAACAAGATTTAAATCAGAAACTGGATTCTTGTTGTAGTGCATATGTAATGCGTTAATAGCCGGATGTTCATTGGCTATATCTTCTTCAACTTTTTTCTTAATATTTTTTGTAAAAAAAGATGCTTGTATTGCCTGAATTTTCTTCAATACCACAACCCTACTAGAGACAAAATTTGAATTGTCTTCTGAAAAAAAGAGATTCTTATTATTAACCGTAAATGATTGACCTTTTTCGAGATGTTGAATTATCGCTTTTGAGTTTTCCTTTGAAAAACCAGCAGCAATGAGTACTTCAACATTTGTTTTTTCTGTCTCTTCTACGGCTCGTTTGAGATAATTTATCAAAATTTCATTTGCTTCATGTTGAGTTGGAAATGGCGACTCGTTATCTAATCTACTAAAGAACACATCGCACTCCGATAGCATAGTTGTTATAGTCTCGCTACAATCTGTTTTTTCTTTATTTGCCTTTTCTGAAAAATTTGTAGTTATCCTTTCATAAGGAAATAGAAATTTTTTTATGATATCATAAAGCAAATTACGCTCTCCTGCAGGTAGAGGTAAGTAATCTTCATTATTCTCTTTTGTTGCTCTACTTATTATAACTATATCAATAGGACCACAATTCTCAAATGATTCTTTTAGTTCACTGTCTATTCTTATATTTTTAAAACTTTCTGGTATGTGCATGACTTGTTTATCAATCATACAGCTGCAATCATTGTCGACAAAAATAATTGACAAACCCAAAAGTAATGTGGAGGAAATTTTCTTCATTTTATTATCACAAATCATTCTATTGATAATATCAATGATTCCATAATAAATTGCTAACAAAGACAGCTTTTGTGAAAATTACTTATTTTTATTCTGTAGTCGAATCATTGATCTGCCTTAGAATGGACGATCAACAAATCACCATATTCAGAGCTGTTTTTCCTAATTTCTCAAATATCAACAGTTCATCTTCATTCAGGACAGAGATACTCTGAGACATCCGCCCGTGCACAAAATTCTCCGCAACACGTAAATGACGATTTTGAAAAATGTCCGAAATTGCTCCAAAATCATCCTTTTACAGCAGGGCTGTTTGTTTATAATTTCATTTT
>JAIRMS010000063.1 GCA_031258475.1 Holosporaceae bacterium | reverse complement strand
CCTTACGCTTTAGCGTGAATTGCTTTAGCATTCTAGTAGTTGTAAGCTGAGGCATGAACAATACTCGAGAAAGATACGCCAAAGGTGCCTACACAATGTTAGACATACAGTATCACTATGTATGAAAAACAAAGTATTCTAAAGTGGCAGCATTGGCTCTGAGCTGTTCGTTTATTGGAAATGAGGCGCTTAGTATGGACCTCTCGGCAATGACAGCGGAAAGAGGCCAGATACTTGAAATGGTTACTCCACGCGTGTATGCAATACTACTCGATTATGCGCAGGACTATAAACCCTCTTGCATTTTTGATGGGTGTACATTCGACGATCTTGCACCCGATCTCGAACAGGAACTAGCTGTGGCAGATTTACCATTCACGACTTTGAATGCCCTTAGGGACCCTAGTTCTTTCGCGATGTTGACGCGTGTGCTGGGACGTGACCTAGCCGATCCTATCTTGAAGATGCTGCTACAAGACGCTAGACAGCGCCGTCGGGAGGCGGACAAGGAGCCGACTCGCGATACCACTGCCGCCGTAGGTGCCGAGGAGAGGATATTGGGTCTGGAAGAAACTGCCCATAGATTAGAACGGCAAGTTGCAGCTTCTGAGACTGAAAAAGTTGAGCTTGCGACGGAACTGGGGGCTGCCCGCCGTGCTATCGAGGAACTGGATACACGAATAGCTGCTTTGACTGACGCCTTGACCAGAGAGGCGGAAAAGACGGCAGCACTCGGAAAACGGGTCGACGAGCTACAAAAGGAGAACGTTGCGCTCCTCAAGCCTGACCCATTACTCCAACTGGCCCGCGGACAACTAGAATCGCTTCTGCGTAATCTAAAAGCACGGTACGACCAGCTTGTAGCTGAAACCAGCGAACAGTTGGCAACGCTGAAGTCGGAACAAGAAACCGAACTCCTCCGCAAGTTTGAGGGCCGGGAAGCTAAGCTACAAAGGAAGTTTGAGGAAAAACGCAGGGTGCTGATGGCAGGGTATGACGATAGGTTAACTGAATTGACTGAGGAGAATCGAGCCCTAAAGACTGCCATGGATGAGTTGACACAGACCAACCTCCGGGAACGGGATAACCTTGAGGCCGCCCGCGTCACTGCTGTGGACACTCTGCGCGCAGAATTCGAAGAGAGAATTACAGCTTTACAACAAGAACTGGCTAAAAGAAATGAAGCGATTGCAGCTCTGGCTGGTATACTCCGTTCCTCTTCTCCTGACCAATAATTGAAAGGAAAAAAATTATGAAGAAGAATTTTTTAAAAATGACAGCGTTGGTTCTGTGCTGTGCGTTCCTGGGAAATGAAGCGCGTGCCATGAACTTCAGCCCCGATGAGAAGACAGTGCTATCTAGTATGATTGCGGGGGATTACTTCCTTGCTATGCAGGCCGTCTGCGACGCTAACATAGAACTCAATGCTGATACCAACAAAGATGAGTTGATGGCTCTGTTTGCCCAAAAGGGAATATCCGACGCCACATACAATTCCTTGCAGGACGACGACTCTCTTTTTGAGAAGTTGGTGCAGGTATTGGCTGCTACTCGCGACTCTACAGATTCCCGACATGGCGCACGACTCCTTGCCTACCAAAAGGAAATGGACTGGAACACTCGCCTGCTGCGTTCGCGAGAAGCCGAACTTGCGGCCCTTGACTCTTCTCTGGCTGGTATGAAGGTTGACTGTGCGAACCGGCTAGGTGCTTGGCATCGCGACCTAGCTGCCGCAGAGAAGGATCTGGCCCTGCGGACGCGGAACCTTGCCTCACTCAAGCGAGAGCTAGAACGCGCGGAAATCAGCCTCCGATCCGTGCAGAACGCACTGCAGCTTAACGAGGACCGTATCCGCGAAATACGCTTCAGCTGGGGCGCGCTGTCATATAAGATCATCCGCCCGGCTGAAAACGCTGTTTTGGCAGCTGTGCCGCGCAGTTTTGCGACTTTTCAGGAAGACACGCTGAGGGACTTCAATGAAGCCTGGGCTCTTTTGGAAAAAGATCCGGTCCGGTTTCAGGGAGATATCACACCACACCTGCGAGCAACCGCTAACAGCCAATCTGTAGAAATAGCGCGCCTGAGAGCACTTTTGGAAGACAAGCAGACGAGCTTGAATCAATTGAAAGCTGCCATGGACAGCGAACAAGCAGCACATGAGGCAGATCTGGAGGACAAAATGGAGAAAATAAGAGCTGTTTTGGCTAGCCTGAACCCTTGAGTGCATATTCCCCTCTGTTTCCTGCGGAGGGGATTCCAGATACATTCTTTACCTTGGACTGATCTCGATCTGTGATGTTCGCACCTGTTACAGCGCATATGTCGCGATACAGTACTAGGAAATATGACTCTGATGCTTCTTTCTCTTCGTCATTGCGAGCCCGCAGGGCGCGGCAATCCGTGAAATGACAAACTGGCCCACACTTCCGAGTGGTCTTAAAAATTGCAAGCCGTCGGCATACGTCAAATATTCCCTCAATGCCAATCCACAGTTCGTCCACATAAATTCAACAAAGAATATTGACATGCAAAAGCCTCCGTGTATAATTCGCCCTGGAGACGTCATCGTGAAACTTTACTTCGGAAGGCGTCCAATTGTTTAACTAATAAAAATAAAAGGAAAAATTATGAAGAAGAATTTTTTAAAAATAACAGCATTGATTTTGAACTGTGCATTCCTGGGAAATGCAGCATCTGCTATGGATCAACCGGAAGAAGAAGAAACAACTTTATCTAATCTGGAACTAAGCGGAGACCACGTCACTGTTTTATCTAAAATGCAGCCAGGAGAGTATCATCTGGCTGTGAAAGCTGTCTGTTCAGCCGATGTGGACCTGGATAGCCCTTTGCCCAACGTCCCCTTGTTTGAAGTATTAACATCCGCCGGAGTTGCGATTGCCACGCTCGAGGCATTTAGGACCCAGGAGCCTTATGAAGCTTTGCTGTCAGCGTTGGCCGCAGATCTCGACGCTTCCGATGATCCTGAAGAGACAGCGTTATTGGCCTGTTTGCATGAATTAGTCTGGAAATACGAACAGCTGTCGCAAGTGGACTCCTGGATCGAAGAACGTAAAGCAGAACTCGCCGCTACGCCGGGCCAAAATAACGCTGCAATAGACCCTATCCAGAAGCGAAAGCAAGACGTAGAAGTACAGTTGACATTACTAGACGACGACATAAATCGCCACAATGCTGCTCTGGACAATACAAAGCTCAGGCTAAACACTGCCGAGGCGGATAACAATGTCAGCTCTGCCGAACGCAGACGGCTCGAAGACAGCGTACGAATGGCGGAGAGGCAACGCATACTGCCACGCTATGACGCTACTTTCCGCGATGTTAGCCAATCTTTTGACACTTTCCTCAAGGGTGCCAAAGACAGGCTGACTGGCATTTGTGGTCTTCTGGATAGAAGATGGACTGAGCTGTACAGTGCTGAAACCCTAGAGCTGCGTGACGTCGTCGCGCGCAACGATGTCGAAATCCGGACTCTTCAAGAACTATTGGGACAAAAAGATCAAGAAATAGCCGACTGTGAGGCTCAGATAGCGCATCAGCGACAAGCTGCGGCTGCGCGACAAAAACAACAGCTCGAGTCAGTTGCAGCTATTCTGAACAGCGTGGGTCTTTGAGTGCAAAATTCCCCGTTGTTTTCTGCAGCGGGGATCTTTGATCCATCCTTAGCCTGGTACTGAGAAAAATCTGCCGTGCGTGCCGACGTTACGGCCACTGTGTCGCTCAGTTGAGTACCCTGCAATATGACTCTGGTTCATCTTTATAATACGTTGTTTAACTTCATAAAATAAAAGGAAAAATTATGGAAAAAGATTTTTTGAAAATGACAGCATTGGTTCTGAGCTGTTCGATTATTGGAAATGTGGCGCTGGGTATGGATCAAGCAGCTAGAGCTGCGGAACGGCAAGAAATCCGCTCTGAGTTTAGTCCTGTGAATCCTGAAAAATTGTTCGGGGATGATAAAGTATTTTGTACTCTGATAACAGATTTAAATCGAGAGTTCGCGACCCTAAAACCTGAGATGGAAATAGAGGTACTTAACAACTTAGAAAATCTGCGTGCCCATCTGGAACGGTTGGACGCAGAAGTGGAAGAAAAGCAGCATGAATTGGATGATCTTATAGCTGAAGTAGCCAGAAAACGCCAAATCGCACTGGAAATACGACAGGAGATACTCGATCGACTTAAAGCTCTTTTAGCCGAACAGAATGCTTGAGCATGAATTCCCCCGTTGCTCTGCGCCAGCGGTGATTTCTCTCACATTCTTTGCCTAGCTTAGAACTCGTGTGATGTTTGAAACCGTTTCGGCAAATATGTCGGCTCAGTGCAGGATATGGAAGTATGACCTGGATTGCTTCGCTGCGCTCGCAATGACGATGCTGCGCCACTTGCCGTCATTTCGAGGAGTGCAGCGACGCGGCAATCCAGAAAATGAAAATCGCATTTTCAACGTGATTCATGTATAGTAGGATGCGTTAAAGATCTAAAGTTTGGTATCGAATTGAAATGAACGCTCCTTCCTGCTCAAATGGTTTGCGCAGCTTTGTGGAACTTTTCGTAGAATATCTAAAAAGCGAAAAGAACGCATCGAAAAATACCATTCAGTCCTACGTTTTGGATCTTACCGATTTTGTGAATTTCATTACCCTGGACGGGGCAGTTTCGGAAGAAGATATTGTTTCTTATCTATCAAAATTAAAAGAAAAGCAACTTCAGACTTCCAGCATAAAGCGAAAATTATCAGCTCTGAGACAATTCTTTAAATTTTTGTACCAGGAGGAGTTGATCGAAAACGACCCGATGAAATTTATTCACCAGCCGAAACACAAAAGACCCCTCCCCAAAATCGTGAGCGAAGAAACCGTGATAAAACTTCAAAACGCCACGAATTTTTTAAATTACAAAGAAAAAATGCGGGCAGATCTCATGCTTTACCTTCTCTATGGAAGCGGACTGAGAGTAAGCGAATTAATATCGATAAAAAGAAACGCCATAGTCGATTCAAGATTCATTAGGATATTTGGAAAAGGAAGCAGAGAGCACATAGTTCCGCTGGCGAGCAAAGTGTTGACTCTGCTAAAAGAATGGGAAAGCGTCTGCGAGGAGTCTGTTTGGGTTTTCCCTTCGGTTAATCCGACAAAACACATAACTCGGCAGAGGGTTTTCCAAATATTAAAGCAAATCGCCGCGATTTCCGGAGTGGACACGACAAAGATTTCGCCGCATGTTCTACGTCATGCGTTTGCGACTCATATTCTGGACAATGGAGCCGACCTTCTGAGCGTGAAAAAAATGCTCGGACATCAAAGCATATCCACGACGGAGATATACACTCACGTTACCAGAAAAAAATTGAAAGAGGTCGTAAAAAAATGTCACCCACTTTCTCAGAGAGAAAATGACACGATACACTCCAAGCCATTGGGATGAAATTAATGAAAATATTTATTGCGTCGGATCACGTTGGATTTGGAATGAAACGATATTTAATCGAAAAATCCGAGTGGGATTTGACCGATCTTGGAACCGATTGCCCGGAATCGTGCGACTATCCGATATTCGCCCGGAAATTATCGGACTGCGTACTAGAAGCCGGAGATAACTGTGGTATACTCATATGCTCTACGGGAATTGGAATGTCGATCGCCGCAAATAGATGCGTTGGAATTCGTGCAGCTTTGTGTTTTAACGAAAAAATGGCGGAATTTTCCCGTCGACACAATGATGCGAATGTGATCGTTTTCGGAGCGAATGTGGTGAACTATGAAACGGCTGCCAATTGTCTCCGCGTGTTTCTGCAAACAGAATTTGAGGGCGGACGACACAACAGAAGGTTAAAACTGATAGATGGAGAGTGAAGTGGATTTTGTTGGATATTTTTCGGACGGCACGGTAAATGACAAAGAGTTGTTCGATGCAATAGCGAATGAATTTCACAGACAACAGAATCAGGTGGAACTCATAGCTTCCGAGAACTTCGTATCCAAAGAAGTACTAATGGCGCTGGGAAACGTTATGACCAATAAATATGCCGAAGGATATCCAGGCAGAAGGTATTATGGGGGATGCGGGTTCGTGGATGTGGCAGAGAAATTGGCAATTGAGAGAATTTGCAGGTTGTTTAATTGCAAATTCGCCAACGTGCAGCCGCATTCTGGAGCGCAGGCGAATATGGCGGTTCTATACGCCCTCGTGAAACCCGGAGATACAATACTGGGCATGGGATTGGACATGGGCGGACATTTGACCCATGGTTCTCCTCCGACCGTTTCCGGAAAATGGTTCAACGCAGTGAATTATGGAGTGAACGAAAACGGAGTCATAGACTATGATCAGGTACGAAAGCTAGCGCTTGAGCATAAACCAAAAATCATAATTTGTGGAGCGTCTTCCTACTCGCGCAAAATAGATTTCAAGCGTTTCAGAGAGATATCTGACGACGTGGGAGCATTCCTGTTCGCGGATGTGGCCCATTACGCCGGATTAATTGTTACCGGATTTTATCCATCGCCAATGGAATACGCCCACGTGGTAACCTCAACGACGCATAAAACGCTGCGTGGACCAAGGGGCGGCATTATCCTGACGAACGACGAAGCCCTCGCGAAAAAAATTGATAGCGCGGTATTTCCCGGGATACAGGGAGGCCCGCAGATGCATTCAATCGCCGCCAAGGCCGTGGCGTTTGGAGAGGCTTTGCAACCCGGGTTCAAAAAATACGCGAAGAACGTCCTGGAAAACTCCATCGCCATGGCCGACCGGCTGAAAGAGTTGGGATTGGATATAATTTCCGGAGGCACGGATTCTCATCTGGCAGTCGTTGATCTTACGAAACTGTCGATCACAGGGAAAACAGCTGAAACCGAACTGGAACAGGCCGGCATTACCTGCAATAAAAACACGATTCCGTTTGATAAATTTCCGCCATCGCAAACCTCCGGCCTGAGGATAGGATCCGCCGCCATGACCACCAGGGGATTTGGCGTCGATGAATTCAGAAAAATAGCGGACCTAATCTATGGAGTACTTTCGAACCATGGAAAATTAGACTACGAATCAATCAAAAAGAACACAAGAGAGGAAATTTCAGATTTATGCAAAAAATTCCCGCTTTACAGCTGAGTTTATAGACCAATGGTCGGCGAAGACAATCCTAAATGCGGCGGACTGCGCAGCATGGCGAGGTATCACGCCGTGCAGGTGGTTTACCGTGCTGAGATTACCAAGTCTTCCCTTGAAAAAATTCTAGGCGAATCGAAGAATTGCAACGAAATTTTTATCACGGAAAACATTTCAACCTCGCAAATGGACGAGGCTTTCTTCCGGCGATTGATAAAAACCATGGATGAAAATCTGCCGAAGATAGACGAGATCGTTTCCAATAATCTGTCCGATAATTGGAGAATGGATAGACTGGATAGCGTAATCAAAGCCATTTTGAGACTTGGAACAACAGAGCTTTTATATTTTGAAGATATTCCATCCAACGTGGTGTTCAATGAATATATAGAAATATCAAAATCTTTCTTTGGGAAAAGCGAAGCGGCATTTGTCAATGGACTACTAAATTCCATAAATCCACGCTAAATAATTTTTTGATTTTTCCCTTTTAAATTTTTTTTCTCGACATGGTTTCCTTCTTTTCGTACATTGAGGCAGTTTTAATCATTAACCTATGGAGATAAATATGATAAATAAAACTGTGATCGGATTCCTTGGTGGAATCATTGGAACGTCGGCAATTTTTTCTCAGGTCGAGGGAATGAAAGCTCCGCCTCTGCCTCGTCCGGAGGATCGATGGCCTACGGCCGCTGCACTAATCGCAGACAGCATGAACGAAGCCGCTTGGTTGACTTACATGGAATTCGAGTGCGAACGGACCCATGTTCGTACTCCTGCAATTCTGTTTTTGATTTTGAATACTAGCAGGGTACCAGAGAATGTGATTCACCTGCTTTTGCACCACATTCTCACGACGGACCGAACGAGCCTAAGGGGAATGCTTTTGAATGTGCTAGATCCGTCTTTTGTAATCACTTTACAAGAGCTTGTGCGTAAGGGGGCTAACAAATACCTCAAAGCACCATATGGTGGACCAGATGGTGGACCAGTTGGCACTCCAGCGGAGCATCTAAAACGTATATTGGATCAGGACCAAGCTCATCGAGAGAACTGGCCCCTCAAAAAACACCTAGACGTGTTCGGCGAATGGTGCACTTGGACTTGCTTTACCGACTCCCAGGTTAAAAATCTACAAGCCATCCTGGAGTGGTTGTCGAAGTAACTTTGACTCGGGACTTCTTCCATAGAGGCCGCTGGTTCAAAAGGGGGAGCGATTGAACTCGTATACATGAATCACTTTGGAAGTGCGAAGTCACCACTTTTCGTCATTGCGGGTGCAACGAAGCAATCCAGAAAATGAGAATCGCATTTTCAAAGTGATTCATGTGTAGCACATCATCAGAGAGAACCTCGGACTCATCGGCTGCCCCTCCAGTGACACCTCTGACGGAACCTGGATTGATGGATTTAAGAATAAAAACAACCCAGCACAACTACTCGGCCCCCACCCAAGGCGCCTTGGACTGTTTGCGGATGAGTACCCTCTTTACACGGCGCGGATCGGCTTCGATTATATCGAACTCCACGCCGGAAGGATGAATTAGAGATTCTCCGCGGGTTGGCATTCTTCCGGCGAGCAACATGGTAAGGCCTCCCAACGTTTCTATGTCCGGCTCTTTCCCATCTTTTTTTATGAGTGGTTTGAGCAATTCTATGTTCAACAGGTCTTCGCATTCGGAGATTAGCGTTTTAGCGTCCGCGACCAGCGATCCATCCTGCTTGGTAATAATCTGCGGGAAAATGCTCTGATTTTGCTGAATTTCCCCCACTATCTCAGATACGACGTCGTTCAGCGTTACAAGTCCGTCTATGCCTCCAAATTCGTCCACGACGAGAACCATATGGTTGACGGATGCACGAATTTCAACCAACAATTCCAACAGTCTAATGCTGGGAGCGACGTAGATCACTTCTTTCAGTAGAGATTTTATATTGAATGATTTGTGATTTTTTATGTACGGAAGAAAATCTCTAACCCTTACTATTCCGATTACGTTGTCCAGCGTATCCTGATATATCGGAATTTGTGAAAAACTATTTTTGGAAAATATTTCTATAAATCCATCCAGAGTGGTGTCTATTTTTGCAGCGATTATGTCGGCTCTCGGAACCATTATGTCTTCCGCGGCAAGATCCTTTAATCCAAGAACGTTGGAAACCAACGCTAGTTCACTCGTATCGTCCGTATTAATTTTGTTACTGGCTTCTGGATCTGACTCGATTAAATCCTCCAGTCTATCAATAAGTGGAACGTCCTCTTCTTTCTTGAATAATTTTCTCAGATAACTTCTAATTTTCAGCATCGCATTAGTCTTTCTCGTAGGGATTTTTTACACTGAGTTTTTTGAGAATTTTTTCTTCCAACTCTTCCATCTGTTGAGCTTCAATCTCATTTACATGGTCGTATCGAAGCAGATGCAGCGTGCCGTGCGTGATCAAATGTTTCAGATGATTTTGAAGAGTTTTTTTCTGCTCCCGCGACTCTCGCTCAATTGTTTCAAACGCCAAAACAATGCTTCCGAGAATACAATGACTTTCTTCCTCCGAGAATGGATCACACGCCGGAAACGATAGAACGTTGGTCGGCTTATTTATTCCCCTATAGGTTTTATTTAGGATGCACATTTCTTCGTCGTTGGTAAATAGAAAACACACTTCTATATCGTCGTTTTTTATCCCAACTTCCGAAAAAACGGCCTGCACGCACTCCGCCGCAATGGATTTTATTTCTTTTTCATTCCACGAATCGCACTCGACAGAAATCTCTAGATTCATTGTTCCGCCGCGCCTACCAGGCTATGCGAAGCGACTGCGGTAATTCGCACTTTTACCATATCTCCCACCGATATATTGTTACCACAAACGGATACCGCCTGTGAATACTCGCTGCGGCCGACCAGTTGTTTTTCGTGTTTTCCGTCTTTAACAAGCAACACGTTTACATGTTTTCCAATGAAACCTTGGTTGAATGTTGATTGTTGCTCATTTAGTAAATTCTGAAGAATCTGAAGCCTTTCGGATTTTATATCATCCGAAATCTGATTGTCCATTTTGGCGGCAATCGTTCCGGGACGTGGACTGTATTTGAAAGAGTACGCCTGGGCATAGTTAACTTTTTTGGCTAATTCAAGAGTTTGTTCGAAGTCATCGTCGTTTTCTCCGGGAAATCCCACTATAAAATCCGAGGAAAAAGCTATGTCCGGGCGATATTCACGCAGCATTTCGATACGTTCGAAATACTCGTCGCGGCTATATCTGCGATTCATTCTTTTGAGAATATTATCCGAGCCAGATTGCACGGGAATATGCAAAAACGGCGCTAAAATTTCGATTTCTCTGTGCGCCTTGGCTATGCCCAGATCCACGTCCCTGGGATGGGAAGTCGTGTATCGAAGCCGCTCCAAACCGTCCATGTTGGCTAATTCAAAAAGCAAACGGGACAGATTACAACTTTTTCCATCTGGTCCTTCTCCGTTGTAGGAATTAACATTTTGCCCGAGCAGAGTAATCTCTTTTACCCCCAGAGATATTAGGTTTTTTGATTCGTTAACGATGTCGGAAACGCTTCGGGAAAATTCTCGACCCCTTGTGAACGGCACAATACAATAGGCGCAGAAATTATCGCATCCCTCCTGGATGGTCAGGTATTCTGATACGCTTCGATGATGAAATTTACCGGATAACTGCCGAAATTTATCATCTGCGTTCGAAGAGGTCGAAACCAGCGCATCCAACGCCCGGTTTTTGATCATGTCGGCCACAATTTCAGCTATCTGATGTATATTTTGAGGTCCCAGTATTATGTCCACATAGGGAGCTCGCCGTATAATATCCTGGGAACGAAGCTGGGCCATGCATCCAGCGACTGCGATAATAGCCGAGGATCCGTCTTTTATTGTCTTCAGGCGTCCCAGATCAGAGAACACTTTTTCGTCGACCTTGTCCCTAATACTGCAGGTGTTAAGTATCACGAGATTGGCTTCGTCCACAGACAAGACCGCTTCGTGACCAGCATTTGTGAGAATATCAGCGATTCGCAGGGAATCGTAGATATTCATCTGACAGCCGTAGTTTTTTATAAAAAAATACATAAGCAGTTACAAAATTACACGGATATTTAGGAAACGCATCGCATTTTCAAGACGATACACGTATATCATTTTTTTTTCTTCCAATCCTTTGCAAAAATCTCTAGCCCTCTTGAGGTGAGCGGATGATCAAAACATTGCTTCAGAATTTGAGGTGATATGGTTATTGCGTCTGCGCCCAGCATCGCTGCCTGAACCACATGCTGAAGATTTCTAATCGAAGAAACAAGCACCCTCGTTTCATACATGGAGGCTTTATAAATGTCGATAATTTCCTCCACCAGCGATATGCCGTCGTGGCCAATATCATCTAAACGCCCCACAAACGGAGAAACATAGGTTGCTCCGCATTTTGCGGCAAGCAAAGCCTGGGACGGAGAAAAACACAGCGTCATATTGGTGGGGATTCCGTTTGTCGATAACTTTTTGCAAACTCGTAATCCATCGAACGTGCACGGCAATTTCACGCACACATTACTGTGAATTTTCGCTATTTTTTCTCCCTCTGTCAGCATATTTTCGTATTTTTCCGATATGACTTCCACGCTTACTGGCCCGGAAATTGACTGGCAGATCTTTTTAATCAACGCATTGATATCATTGCAATCGCTTTTGGCGATTAAACTCGGATTGGTGGTGACTCCATCTATAAAATCCGCGTAAAAAGTAACGTCGTCCGGATTGGCGGTATCTAAAAATATTTCCATAAACTGCTCCTATTACTCGATGAATGATATTATTCAAAAAAATGGATTCATACCATCCAATTAACTTTTAATTCATAAAAATCCATCAAAAATATCTTTGATAGATGAATTTATACATGAATCACTTTGGAAGTGCGAAGTTGAGATGGTAACGGATTGCCGCGCCCTGGCGAGCTCGCAATGACTAGTGTGGAATAAGCGGTAGTGAGCGGATTAAAAGATGCTCTCGTTGCAATGACAAAGAGGTGGAATATCAGCCTCAGCATCGCAATGACGACGCTGCTACTTCCCGTCATTGCGAGGAGCAGAGCGACGAAGCAATCCAATTAAACACTATCCGCACAACGACTTTTCAAAGCGATCTATGCATAAAGGCAAACACAAATTTCTAAACCTTATAAAAAAAATACGTTGACGAACATGAGTGTCCGTGTTATATTGCCGGCGTGTTTTAATTTGATGAAAGGAAAAGAAATGAGAAATATCGTTAAAACTTGCGCGTCGGTGGGCGCATTGTGTTGTTCGTTTTCTGGTGATTGTATGATCGTGAATGAACATCCGATCGCGAGATCACAGATGGAGTTTGGGGTAGATCTACACTTCGAAGATGCCACCACCGAACAAGCTCCGATGACGTTAAAACAAGCGGAGACTTTTTGTAAAATCGATCTGGCTAAATCAATGCTAGATTCTCCTGATTTATTAGCACGAATACATGTATGGGACACGATCTTTCCACACCGACACACTGCTCCGCATACTGTTGTTCATCCTCTGGAAGGAGAATGAGACTTCATGCCGCAGGACGAGCCCTATATACTGGAACTCATCGGGGCTGCTTTGATGGTTAACGACGAATCTATGCTGAATTACTGGGAACAGACGCGCGGGTTTACACGTTGGAGAGAAGACCCTGCTATGAGGACTTATCTTATGATTTCTGGACTTAGAAAAATCGACACTTATATGGATAATTATATGAAGACTGATAATACGGTGAATATTATGACAGGAAATCCCGATGTAGCGATTACATTTTTTGACAGATTTTTTTCTAACGCTACCCTGGATGAGGTGAGATATTTCCTTGATAAAAGCCTGGAACTGCACGGAGAAGCCCATCAGATTTCTCAATATTGGCAAGCGAGACTAGAAAGGTTACAAATGCCAGAATAGCGGTTCCCTGAACAGCTAGCCTCTCAAAAAAGATCCCCCGTCGAGGTCGGCGGGGGATTTTGTTTGTTATGTGCCTAATTCAACCGTATCTGCAACGAAGCTCCGCCACCCATTCCGGTCATGGAACTGAAGATATTCATGGATGGCTATGAAAGAGCATTGTACCAGTTGCATTTGACTGGATTGCCGCATCGCTGCGCTTCTCGCAATGACGAGGAGTGGTAGGTAACATTACCCATTCTCGGTCATTGCGAGGAGCGCAGCGACGCGGCAATCCAGCAAAATACTATTCTTGCAACGCATTTTCCAAGCGATCTGCGTATAAAACCACTCCGCGAGTAAAAAATTTCAAAAAAGATTACGAAAATTTACTTTTATTTAATTATTATGCTTTATAGTCTTATCTATGGGGGATGATTTAGAAAGCGCCTGAAACGAATCATCTTGTAAACGCTACATTGGGCACTGTAATTGAAGGAGAGAAATAACATGCTGAAAATCGTTGATATGGGAAAAAAGAGAAGCTTAATCGGGAATTTTATACTAATAGCTGGCGTGTTTAACTTTATCATTGGAGTAACGGCAGACAATAATAAAGTACTGGCAGTCGACATCAACATGTTAAATAATCGGTCGCACCGTTTTGAAGGAACGCCGACCAGCTTAGAAGATGAAGGATACCGCTGGAGAAACAGCTTTGATTTCACGCTGTGGGACTTCGTTAATTTTGCAGCGAGAGTACCGTCGGACGCATTCTGAAACGCCTCATGCAGAGCTGATTGGTGACAAAATCGCCCTCCGCCCTCAGAACGAAGCGAAAACGGATCTTCAAAGGACACGCCCAGCCTTGGACTTTCAGGAAATTTGAAAAAATGAAGATGGGCGAACGCGTCCAAATCGACCACATGACGGTCACTAAAAATGGCTTTACTTTCAAACAGTTCCGGTCACGGGATCGAAAATCGAAGTCGATTCACGCGCAGATTTACTCAAATGCGACTGCAAAATCAGCTAGAAAGTTTCTGCTGGAATTGGTGGAAAAATCGCCGTTTAAGATTCTTTCGATTCAAGTTGATGGAGTATCCGAGTTCATGGCAGAGTTCGAGAATGAGTGCAAAAAGTTTGAAATTCCTCTGATTGTACTGCAGCCAAGACGTCCCGACTATAACGGAGGCGTTGAACGCGGAAATCGCATCTTTCGAGAAGAATTTTATAACAAAAACAACCTGTTAGCCAACAATCTGGCGGAAATGAGACCCGAATTGGAGAAAGCACTTTGGAAATACAATAATTATCGACCACATCACCACTTGAACGGTGCAACCCCTATGCAGTATATTCTCTCCAATAACCACTCACGGGCAGTCTCACCAGTGGTGAGCTGATACATTTGCGTTAGTAGAGTTGACTTTCGTCAGAAATATTACTACCCTCAATTCCAGTGTAGGAAGTAGCGCTTGATCACCACAATTTTTATTCTAGGCTTCAGTGAGCGCTCCGTGACTTGATGTTGGAATGGTAATTTATGAACAAATTGATCGGTATCGCGTTTTTGATAATATCTCCTTCTGCGGTGGTGTTTGCCAGCTCCGAGAAGCAATCTTCGGAGAAATCGGCTGCGTCGAATGCGTTCTCAGAATTGTCTTGGCCGTATAGAAATGTTGGCGGAGCTTACTGGGGGTTAGGGGCTACTTTGTCAAGGATATCTCATAGCGCATGGATGTGGAAAGATGGCACAGAAAAGGTGACGAATTTCAAAGCAACTAACAGTCAATTCGACGCCTCTTTAATTGGCGGGTTTGGATCAGCTTTTTACAAAGGGTACTACGCCGGAATCGAAATGGAATTGTTCAAAAGATTCGGTGAAAAAGCAAGTCGCCATCCGGGTGGAGAAGTGGGTATTATTCATAAGTCAGCGATTGGATTGAATATGGATGTGCGGTTTGGCTATCTCCTACCAAAACGGGGAGAGCTAATCTACGTAACCGTAGGATTTGCGAGAGTTGTCGGAGGAGTGGCCTTCTATGAGGGAAGCGGAGGAAATCGGCCTGGTTATGAGGGCTCCTTCGGCTCTTTCTATCCAACGCTCGGAGTGGGCGTTGAGCATAAAATAAATCATCTTTGGAACGTTCGCGGAGATTTCAGAATATCCATTACGTCCAAAGACGATAATAAATACCTGAGTACCAGAAGCACCACTTGGAAATACGAAGCAAAGCCAAGTAGAATGGCATTTAGAATATCAATTACGAGAAATATTCTCTAAACGCGAATTATGGATTAGCGTTGATGTAATATTTGGTTTGAAGCAAAAGGTTTAGAAGGCTTAAGTTGATATGCGATAAGGGTTGAAATTATGTGTATTAGCATGAATTTATTTTTGAGATAATCGAAGACCGTCCCGACAAGAGAGCGTTTGTGCAGAAGCAGTTTTTCTTCAAATATCATCAACACATTTTTCATATTATTCTTAATGCAGGTTATTAATTTCAACCTACGGGCGAGTAATCGCAGAAAAAGCTCTCGGCTAATGTACCCCTTGTCTGCGAAGAGAAATCCCGTCATATCTGCAGTCATTTGAGAAACTATCGCTTATTCGTTCCACTTTTTCCGCCAAAAAAGCATCACTCTTTGCATGGAAGGCTCTATTCTGAATATTTTGTCAATATCTCCTTTAAACTTTGCGAGACAATTGTTGCGCTCTCTCCTGGTTGAATATCTATTTCCACATATGGAAAGCGTATGCGTTTTTTTCTACTAATTCTATAGGCAGTCTCATTTATACTATCATGTATTTTTTTTAATTTTTCGCCACTTCTTGTAACAATCTTTGCCTCAGTACAGCCTGTAAGCTGTAGCTCTTCTTCGGCATCGTGCATGTATGCAGGCACTTTTTGAGATTCTTCGCTTCCATTTGTTTTAGTTATTTTAATATCAAGTGAAGAAGAATTATCTGTATTTTTGTTACTGTTTGGTGCTCTCTCATTAAAATCATTCGTCTTAATTCCTTTTATCAACGACTACCGTCTAAAGCCGGTAGTTTGGAATTCGCTTGCAAAGCAGATTAGAAGAGTGAACTCAGAATTCCGATATTCTAAAATCGTCTAATTTGTGATGAGTTTCCTGATT
>JAIRMS010000050.1 GCA_031258475.1 Holosporaceae bacterium | reverse complement strand
CATCCCACCGATAGCCACGACGGCAATCAGACTTGCAATAAGCGCGTACTCGATTGCGGTTGCTCCCTTAGAATCTTCCAAAAACTTTAGTACTTTCTTCAACATTTCCGTTATCCTTTCAAAAGTTAATTTAACCTACTTCAAACATCACCAATAATCATGACCAAGACCAAAAGCATCAATCTTTTCAGCCATACTTCGTTGTTTCGCACAACTATTATGCATCTAAGCGTTTGTATCACTCACTTCTGCCTCCAATAACTTCATCTGACTATTACACTCTTACTCTTCAATCCCCACTATCTCACGAAAACATTAATTTTTTATAAAAAAGGAGAAAAAAATATGATAAAAATTCCATGGGAAAAAATCGCCCGTCCAAACCAAATAGCTCCGCCTGGAGATTGGAGCGTTTGGATGATTCTTGCCGGACGCGGCTTCGGAAAAACCAGGTCTGCCGCCGAAACAATAAGAAGGTGGGCCGTCGATAATCAATACAAAAGAATAGCGCTGATCGCCAACACCATACAGGAGGCGCGACAGGTCATGGCAGAGGGGGAGAGCGGTTTGCTTTCCATATCCGATGAGGAGGAAAAACTGGAATTTTTTCCCTCCAGACGTCTTCTAAAATGGCCGAACGGCGCAATGGCAACGCTCTATGGAGCGGAGAATTACGAGCAGCTGCGTGGGCCCCAGTTTGATGCCGCCTGGGTAGACGAGTTCGCAAAATTTTTGCATCCGCGTGAGACTTTTGAGCAACTGTCGTTCTCTCTTCGACTGGGAAAAAATCCCAGAACGATTCTTACAACGACTCCGCGCCCCATTCAATTCATAAAAGATTTGATGACGAGGGGCGACGTCGTTACGACGCGTGGCACATCCCTCGAAAACGAGAAAAATTTGTCTCCCACTTTTTTGAAACAACTTGAGTATCTAAAGGGAACGCGACTGGAATCTCAGGAAATCTACGCCGAAATACTGGACGACGCACAAAATACGCTATGGTCCTGGGGGGACATAGAAAACTGTTATAAATCTCCGCCACATTATCTAGGTAACGTCGTGATAGGAGTTGATCCGGCTCTGACTTCCAATGCCGAAAGCAACGAGACCGGAATAATAGTCGTCGGCATGGATGGCCTGGGGAAAGGATACGTTATAGACGATCTAAGTTTGTCCTCTTCTCCCAGAGTCTGGGCCACGCGCGTTGTGGAAGCCTATCATAAATATTCGGCAAAAGTTATCGTTATAGAAAGCAACGCCGGCGGAGATTTGCTTTCAAATTTGCTAAGATCCATCGATGATTCCGTTAGAATAAAAACAGTTTATGCTCATACGTCAAAGGTTTCTAGGGCGGAGCCGATAGTCGTCATGTATCAAAAGAAGATGATATTTCACGCTCGGCAATTCCATAGTCTTGAAATGCAAATGGCAACCTACAAACTCGGAAACAAATCTCCGGATAGACTAGACGCCATGGTATGGGCCATGACGGAGCTCTTCAAAATCCATCAAAACCAGCGCATGCCATTGATTCTTACTATTTAAATTGATTCTTATAGATGAATCACTTTGAAAATGCGATTTTCATTTTCTGGATTGCTTCGCTCGCAATGACGAAATGATGTTGTTTTAGAGACACTCACGATCGTCATTGCGAGGAGCGTAGCGACGTGGCAATCCAGAAAATAAAAGCAGACGAATTTTATAAATTAAACATCTTTCGCGATCTTATGTACGTCTGCGCTGGTAATATTCAGCAAATTTGGAGTGTTTATTTCAATGGTTTTTTCTCCATCTCCGGAACCGCAGACTATTTTTGTATACTCTAAAATTTTCGAGTCAACAATAACTCTTGCGTTTTCAGTTACGGGAATTGGCGATATTCCGCCCGATGTATATCCATGATTTTCCAACCATTCGGCACTGGCCACTTTGATGTCTTTTCTTTTTATGCACAAGATTTCACAAATTTTTTTATAGTCAAGCCTATCACGCCCATGAAGCACGACTAAAATAAACCTGTCGCAGATTTGAAAAGCCAAAGTTTTAAATCCGTTTTCGACATCAAATTCCAGATTGCCACGCTCGTATGCATCACCCGACGAAAGCAATGTTTCGTGGGAGTATATTTTGTAATCAACTCCATTTTCTTTAAGTTTGGAAATAATTCTTTCGTAGGCGCTCATTTATACACATTTCCTCTGACGTCTATTTTCACAATCAGCACGGTAACTTTTTCATGTTTCACTCGATAAATAACACGATAATCTCCGACGCGCATTCTAAAAAATCCTCCGAAATTATCAACAAGAGGCCTGAATCGACATGGATTGACACCGAGTCTCTCGTTTATGGCTCTAATGATTGTTTGTCTTACATTTTTGGGGATCTTGGCGAGTTGGTCGAAAACTTCCTCGAGATACTCAATCCTGTAATTCATCGAGCCGCCGCTGCATTTCCTGCGCGCTTATCCTTGGTTTTTGATCGATATCGCCCATTTGGTTAATCAGGCCGATGTAATAGGCATCTTCGTCATGCTCGATCTGCCTCTTGATCAAATCCGCGCAAATCTTGGAAACAGACTGCTTCGTTTGATGCGCAATTTGTTTGATCATGCTGAGCGTAGCGTAATCAAGAGCTATATTCACACGCGGTTCAACTGTTGCCATGATCCATCTCCATAACTGCCAATAGTTTATCACTAGTGATGAATATTGTCAAGCAATTTTTTTGATGAAAATCGAATCGTGATAGGTTTTGAAATGATTCATTGCTGCTTTAATTCTCTGATATATTGCATATCTTTCCGCCATGGATCCACCGTTGTGGTATCTGCGTGTTTCGTTTCCAACACGATCCTCGAATTTTCCGGCGTAAATTCCCGTAGGATTTTTGCAATATCATAACTGCCAAATCCCAGGTGAAGGTGATGATCTACAGTCGCCGAAAAATCTCCATCGGACAGATGATAAAGATCCGGCCGTAGTGAATTGTATTTTTCAAAATCGTCGTAGACATTTCTTCCGAGAGAATTTGATGCACAAATGGCATGGGAGAAATCGAGACAGAATTTGCATTCGATTTCGTCGATGATTCGTTTGATTTCCTCCGGAGAAGACCCCTGCAACACCTGTCCATGCGGATTATGTGGCAGATTTTCAACGGCGACGCGCGGATCGTTTATCGTCCGGAATTGCCGGATGGTTTCACGGAGATATTCCTCGCCATCGCCCATTCCAGGATGCAACACGATAACGTCGGCCCGCAGCAAATCTGCGAATTTTTGAGAATCTTTCAATTTTTCCAGATTGCTTTCCAGCGCGTCTCTGTTTCCGGTATCTATGCCGTAGTAGCGCGGTGGAATATGGATTGGCGCATGGATGACCGTCGGAATGTTTTTCATTTTTTCATCAACGATCGTATGCGTTTCGTCGTAGGATTTTGGCATTAGCAGCAATTGCAGCTGCACAAAATCGAAAATTCCGTTCCGCACGAGTTCCAAAACCTGATCGATGAAATCCGGTTTTTCCAGAAAGTCTGCTGTCTCCAAACATATGCCGAATTTTCTCATATCATCTCTCCGAGCTGTTTTGTTCTTACATTAAATACATAAAAATCCTTCAATTTTTGGAAGCCGATTTTGCCATAGACTGGTTCGCCTTCTTCGCTGGCCGTGAGTACTCCGATGCGGCATCCAAAATGATCCAAAGCGTAGAAAAGTGCCTGCAGAGTCATATCTGTTCCGATGCCTCTGCGACGAAATTGCGAAAGAGTTACCACGTCCCAGACTCCGGCGGTGTTTTCGTCCACAAATAGTGCACTGGTGGCTGCCGGTTGATCTTGAAAATACCCGACGAAAAGTTTCAGAGATGATTTTGGATCCAAAATATGCTCTGCCGCTTTTCTGTAGAACATTTTAATGGCATCGGCGTCGTGCGGAATGAGCTCACGATAGATTTGAATAAAATCATCAAGCTTTTTTACATCATCAACCAGGCGAATTTGCAGTCCATCACATTTCTTTTCCCGAGATAATTTTTCGATTTCCGCAAACATACCGGATTCGTGTTCATCGTAAAAAAATCCCATCTTTTCCAGATCGCTTTTGCACTCCGGATAATCGTCTTCAAAACCGATCCACCAGGCGAATGGAATCTTTAGATGACGGAATTTTTCGACGATCGCAACGATTGCTTCTTTGCTCTTTATTTGGCAGACGATGTTGAACATATCAGCCGGAATCCCGGAATTGATCACAGTAACATCACCGCAAGCAACAGCCATTCCCATCAACGTTGGCAGATATGTGAATTTGCCGATCATGTTTTGATCAAGTAATTTTGAAACGTCCGTCATGCCACTAATTCCTTAAGCTACCGGCATTTTACCATGGAACATTCGCCGAAAGAATAGTATCCTGCGAACTCGAGCGATGGATTATGAAATTGATGAAAACATTTGATTACATACCTTTGGCGATGGCGGCGTGTTTAACAGCTTGCAGCACGGAGAGAAAAATGGAAAATAGAATTGTGACGGCGGGAACGATCGATGTCCTGGAACATGAGCTAAAAAACGCGAATCGGGACATTCTTGTTGTGTTTGATTGCAACGGAGTATTGACTGCAAATTCAGATCAAATCATGAACAATTGTCATCGTAAAATATTCAAAACTTTGTTTCAAAAACATATCAGCGATAAATCCGGGATGGTGGAGTTTTTGTCCTGCATGGTATCTGCGACTCCTGATCGTCCGGTCAATGAACGAATGCCGACCATTATTGACGACCTCCAAAGGAGGAATGTCAAGGTCGTCGTTTTAACCGGTCTGGGCGCGAATCCGTTTGGAAAAATAAAGGATCCGAAAAAATGGCGGAGCGATACTTTGAACGATCTTGGCTATCATTTTGAAAATTCCTGGATGAGCCTCGGAGAAAAAATTTTCGACGATCAAAGCGTCTATTTTAAGGGCATCATACTATGCGGAGGGAATGCAAAAAGCCAATGTCTGAAAAATTTTATAGAATATGCGAACATCAAGCCAAAGAAGATTATGTTTATTGACGATAGCCTGAAGAATCTCAGTGATGTTTCGGATTTCTGCAGATCGCGAGACATTTCCTTCGTCGGAATAAACTATCTGGAGGCGGATCATCTTAATTCAAAGCGTCCGTTTTCCGAAAAAAGAGCGGAATTTCAGTTCAAAACCTTCGAAGAAAACGGCGTCTGGCTTTCCGATGATGAAGCCGAGGAGAAAATGAGCAAAAAATAGAAAATGCCAGTCATATTTATCACTTCCACAACGCCGCGATCCGCAGCAATGTTCCGATGCGCCAGCGCGGAGACACGTACTGGCGGCTTTTCTTTTTCAGAATCGCTTCGCAGGATATTTTTGCGTGCTTTGTATTGACAAATATGACTTTGCGTTATATTAAAAGAAGCAAAGACATGAGAGGAAAGCGTTATGTTTGCCAGACTTATTGCCCTAATAATTTAGGTTCAAGAGTAGATTAGAGCGGGGATTTTCTCAGTCTGTTTAACAATAATTTATCAACGACTACCGTCTAAAGCCGGTAGTTTGGAATTCGCTTGCAAAGCAGATTAGAAGAGTGAACTCAGAATTCCGATATTCTAAAATCGTCTAATTTGTGATGAGTTTCCTGA
>JAIRMS010000030.1 GCA_031258475.1 Holosporaceae bacterium | reverse complement strand
TTCATACAGACATACAATTTCGCTAAACGACTGAAAACTCCGAAGGGATTAACTCCATACGAATCCATTGTTAACTCTTGGAAAAATAATCCTCATAGCTTTAAAATAAATCCATCCCTCCACAATATGAGACCATACATCTACCTTATCCTATAAGAAAATCTACTCAATCTACTCTTGAACCGAAGGATTTATTGTAACACGCGTGCAAACAAGTGTCAATACCTGGTTGTAAAAAATAATAGTGGATTGTCAATAAAATAGAAAACTAAAAGGACCGCGCCTGCGTTTCAAAAACACAGAATTAGCATTGCTGTCTCCGAAGTAACGGAAAAACTTCAATTTTTCTCCATTTTGGCGCTTGCAATTGATCGCAATAAAAGTGTAAAAATGTTCTTGTCGGCGTGTTCAAGAAGGGGTGGCCGAGTGGTTAATGGCAGCAGACTGTAAATCTGCCGACGAGAGTCTACGAAAGTTCGAATCTTTCCCCCTTCACCATCCGCTGTGGAACTAGGGAAGAATTGTGCAAACAGAAGCGCTACGAAAAGAGGTTTATGCGGAGAAAAGCGTACTGGATTCTTTGAATCCCGAGCAGTACGAGGCCGTTGTTACCCTCGACAGGGCGCTGCTGGTTCTATCCGGAGCGGGAACCGGAAAAACCAAGGTTCTCACCACAAAAATCGCCCACATAATCGAAAGCGGTTTTGCTTTTCCGTCTCAGATTCTGGCTGTTACCTTCAGTAATCGCGCCGCCCGGGAAATGAAAGAGCGTCTTTTCTGCCTCACAAATGGATTCGACGGCGTTTGGCTCGGAACGTTTCACTCTATCTGTGCAAGAATATTGCGTCGGCATGCGGAATTAATCGGCATGAGCCAGAATTTTACAATCATTGACACCGATGATCAGCTGAAAATCATAAAACAAATTCTAAAAGAAAATAACATTGACGGAAAAATATCCAGCAGAGTCGCTTCGAAAATTTCCCGCTGGAAAGACAAGGGAATGATATGCGACGATCCTCGCATAGACTCGGGTTCCCTGGAAAAACGAATCTATCAAATCTATCAGGAACGAATCGTAAGCTACGACTCGGTGGATTTTGGGGATTTGTTGCTCTACGTTATCGAGATTTTCAAAAAACACCCGGACGTATTGCAAAAATACCGGGATAAATTCAAATATATTTTGGTAGACGAATACCAGGACACCAACATGGCGCAATACATGTGGCTGCGTATGTTATCGCCGTTTGGTAGGGGAATCTGCTGCGTCGGAGACGATGATCAGGCCATCTACAGCTGGCGTGGGGCGGAAGTCGGCAATATCCTGCGTTTTGAGAAAGATTTTCAAAACACAAAGGTGATAAGACTGGAAAGGAATTATCGTTCCAAGGGACATATCCTCGGAGCTGCCTCTTCCCTGATATCCAACAACACCTGTCGCCTTGGAAAAACCATTTGGACTGAGACGGATCAGGGGGAAAAAATAGTCGTGCATCGCGCGTACAACGGTTTTGGCGAAGCAAAATTTGTGGCGGATAAAATCGAACTTATGCACAGAAAAGGCGTGGAGTACAGCGAAGTGGCGATTCTGGTACGGGTTGGATTCCAGACCAGAGAATTTGAGGAAAGATTCATGGCCTACGGATTGCCGTACAGGGTGGTAGGTGGGTTAAAATTCTACGATCGCCATGAAATTAAGAACGTCGTTGCCTATATGAGACTGATTTATCAGCCAAATGATAGTCTGGGCTTCGAAAGAATAATCAATATTCCCAAAAGAGGAATTGGAGCGTCTGCGGTTGCGAAATTTCACGATCTGGCCAGGCAGAGGAACATTTCCCTCTATTGCGCCGCCAAAGAAATGCTGGAAACCAACGCGCTTCGTCCGTCGCTGAAAGCAAGTCTGGGCGAATTCGTAAAACTAATCGAATCTGTTCGGCTAAGAAAAGAGCTTCGGCCGGCGGATATCGCAAAAATCATATTGGATGAAACGGGATATTTGGCCACGCTAAATCAGGAACAAACCATTGAGGCCCAGGACCGAATTGGGAATCTGAAAGAGCTGCTGATCGCTCTGGAGGATTTTGAAGATTTGCCGACGTTCATCGAGCACGTTGGTCTCGTCATGGATGCTCCCGGAAATTCATCCAAAGATCTGGTGAGCATCATGACTCTTCATAGCGCAAAAGGCCTTGAATTCGACGCGGTATTCCTCGTGGGCTGGGAAGAGGGAGTTTTCCCGCACACTCTAAGTTTGCAAGAAAATAACGTGGAAGAGGAAAGACGTCTGGCCTACGTCGGGATTACCCGGGCGAAAAAATACGCTTTCATCAGCTACGCCATGAATCGTAAAATCTAC
The DNA here is from genome assembly GCA_031258475.1 of Holosporaceae bacterium. Taxonomy (GTDB): domain Bacteria; phylum Pseudomonadota; class Alphaproteobacteria; order UBA3830; family UBA3830; genus JAIRMQ01. The sequence continues at coordinate 807 of JAIRMS010000030.1, read as the reverse complement.
AACCAGTGGCAATCGAATCTACCTTCCAGATTTCTGTCTGAGGTATCCAAGGACCATGTGGACTTTTCGCTTTAGATTCAGAGTATAGCAAAGCAATTCAGAAAATGAAAGGTGCACTTTCATAGTGATTCGTCCATATAGATGAATCACTTTGAAAGTTGGTCCTCATTTTCTGAATTGCTTTGCTTCGTTCGTAATCACGTCCGTTTCATAAACCCGCCAATTTTTCTGAAGTAAGGAGGAATTTGAGTTGAAAAACAGTAAGGATTAGTGATTTTATAACGCGAATAATGGATTAAAAGTATTGAGATATGAGGAGAAGTGGCTAAAATCTTAATGAAATTTCAAAGGTTTTAGCCATGAAGAGAGATATCACAGCATTGTTTTGTTTGGTAGATGATTTTTACAAATCCTTGAAACAAGAAATAGAGAAACATCGAATTTCCGACGGTGGAAAGAACAAAAAATCTACTCGAATTCCAGGTCTTACCGAGAGCGAGATCATGACGATAGCCATAATGTTTCAGGAATCTCCCTGCAGAAATTTCAAGTATTTTTACAGCTCCTATTTACAGTTGTATAAATCTGAGTTTCCTCACTTGCCCTCTTACGAAAGATTCATTGCGCTAATACCTAGAGTTTTGTATTTATTGACTATTTTGTTCTGTTGTACTTTAAGAAGGAGCAGCCGGATAGCCTACATTGATTCGACTTCTCTAAATGTATGTCACGGAAAACGGATCAAATCTAACAAGGTTTTCAAAGGGTTAGCGAAAATTGGAAAATCCACAAAGGGCTGGTTTTTCG
>JAIRMS010000006.1 GCA_031258475.1 Holosporaceae bacterium | reverse complement strand
ATGTGATATTTTAGATCGTATAGACTGTGGCTACCTCTTCTATAATTCATGAACATATAATACTAAAGTGTTCGCCTAAAGGCGAGGGTGTTAACCCATCCCACGTAACAACATAAAATGTCTCGCATGATTTAACTCATGGAAAAGTGTTGTATCGTCTTCAATTAAAATATCAGTATCTAGTGCCAAAGAAAAGTCATTATCCAACTCGAAAATATCCTCTTTCGAAAAAACACTTTTTAACCCCGTAAGTTTTCTATTCTCAACTCTTCCAAAATTCAATAAAATCGTATCATTGGGAAATCCGATTTGATATGTTGGATCAATCGTTTTAGGAAGGAACATGCCGTTTCTCAGCTGCAAAAGATTAAACGTTTCTTCCCAATTCGGAGGTTTTTGCCATGGTGTTGATAGGGCTTCAACCGTGATATCATCACGTATTGCTTCCGGCAAAGCTTTTCTTAGAGAACAGGAATCATAAGCTGCTCCGTTAATTTCTTTTACTTTTTTCAAAAAATCCCAATTAAAAATTACTAAAGGTCTTTGGAAGCCATATGTCGAATTTTTCATTGTTTCTATGAGTTCATCCAGCATTGCATTACCAATGGCATCTTCTTTAAGAATAAGAAATGCTGACAACGTTTTGTACAGGAATGAATCTGGCTGTTTCATATAATCTTTGAGCATATTCTTTGATGGGTGCACGTCGTAAATTATTATTGACCCTGAAAATAACGTAATTTTTACAAACGAACATTTTTCTTGCTCGATCTTCTCTACTTTGTCTGTAATTTTTCTTTGAATCGGCGAAAAATCTGGAATTACTGAATCGTCTTGCATCTTCCATAATGCGGCACAACAATCTGTTTTAATCACAATTAACAAAATAAATAATATTTTGTCGATAATGCGCATTTATTTTCCCCTAATTTTAATGTAGCTTTACATAGAATAATTAAAACTTTATTAACAATATGGAAGGATGGCACACGAGTATTTTGCATATCATCTCTCATTCTCTCTATAATAATCCTCAAACTTCATGGAGAATCTGGAGATTTTACGTCCCAAATCTTTTGATACGCATTTGCGGAGAACGGAGAGGAATTTTTGACGAAAATTGGAGAAAGGGCGAGGATTTTAGAAGCGAAAATAGAGACTAGACAAACAATGATAACCCCGAAAAAGGCCTCTGTAACGGCGCATTCATGCAATCAATTATCTATGCAACAACACAAATTACTCTACTTGGAGATAAAATCTGGCGGAGAGAGGGAGATTCGAACTCCCGGTGCGGTTACCCGCACAGCGGTTTTCGAGACCGCCACGATCGACCACTCTGTCATCTCTCCGTATTGCGCTCAATCCGCGGACCGCAACATCTTTCTAATTTCCTGGCGGAGAGAGCGAGATTCGAACTCGCGACACAGTTCCCCGTGTACACCCTTTCCAGGGGTGCGCCTTAAACCGCTCGGCCATCTCTCCGGATTGAGATTCTCTTTGGCGGAGGGAGAGGGATTCGAACCCTCGATACGGCTTTTCAACCGTATGGCGGTTTAGCAAACCACTGCCTTCAGCCACTCGGCCATCCCTCCGCAGACGACTATAGAAAACCATCATGGATTTTTTATGTCAAGATGTTTCCGTATTTCTCTTTTAGATTTTTCCACTTTGCGTTGATAGCGCCTGCGCGCACGCGCTTCTATAAGCGACATCGATCCGTATTTCGGCCCATTTACGATTTGTGGGGTTTGGGGTATTACCGAAAGAATTTTCGCCGGCGGTTCCTCAATCTGCCGTCTGGCTAGGATTTCCGCAATGAAATCTTTGATTCTTTGCAAAATGGCGAATCTATCTTCCTCCGCTATTTTTTTCTCTTTCTTTGTTTCCTTTATTATTTGGAGCGCTTCTTCTATGATCGTTTTTTTCTTCCTAGCCACAACGAGAGTTTTATTTTTCTCGATAATAGGAGCAAATTTTGTTATTTTTGGTGTCAGTGATTCGGCTATTTCGAACAATATGGGAGAAAGCTTGGAGTCTCTCATCATTTCGTATTTATCCCGGGGAATTTCGAAGATAATCATTAGAACGCAGAAGCAAACCAATAATCCAACGCCTCGGAAAAGACCGAATAGAACTCCGACTGCTCTGTCGATTCCGGATAAAATTCCTCCTTTCACGTTCCGTGACATGGCGCCAATGATTAATAAAAAAATCACCAACACGACCAGGTAGGAAATACCAAAGGCCACACAGCGGGCTATGGTTGAATTGGGAATTCGCTCGCCAATGGCGTGGATAAAATAGGGAGCGACAAGGGTTGCGACAAAACCGCTGCCAAACCAGGCGCAACTGCTGAGAAAATCCTTTACGAATCCGCGAATAAAACCGGCCACTGTCGAAAAAAACATCAGAGCGATGTAGATATAATCTAGGGAGTTAAAAAATTCGCCATTGCTCATCTGTATTCTATCCCAAATAGTTCCACGACTTTCATTAAAGTGTCGACGGCTTCTATTTTTATATCAGCAATATTGTCCTCTGGGCAATGGATATAATTGATAGGAAGGATGATTTTCCTGAATCCCAATTTTGAGGCCTCCTTCATGCGCTCGGAACAGCGGGAAACGGGTCTTATTTCTCCGGTCAAACCAATTTCTCCAAAAACGCAGGTTTCGCTGGAAATAGCCTTCCCGCTTCTCGCGGATAACAGACTCATGGCCACGGCTAAATCGCAGGCGGGTTCCGATATTTTCAGCCCCCCGGCTATGCTTAGATACACGTCTCTGTCGGAAAATGAGATTTTGCATTTGGACTCGATGACGGCCAATATCATAAAGAGCCTGTTAACGTCCCATCCGACGACGGTTCTCCGGGGAGATACAAAATAGCTCTTAGAAACAAGCGCCTGCACCTCGACCAGAATGGGACGCGTTCCCTCCATCCCAGAGAAAACAACCGAGCCAGGAACGCTTTCGTTTCTTTGGGTTAGAAATAATGTCGAAGGATTAGAAACGCCGACCAGTCCATTTTGCCGCATTTCAAAAATTCCCAGCTCGTCGCTTGGGCCATAGCGATTTTTTACGGATCTTAGTATTCGATATGAATTCCCATGTTCTCCTTCGAAATAAAGCACCGTGTCCACCATATGCTCGAGTACTTTTGGACCGGCGATCGTTCCTTCCTTCGTGACGTGGCCTATGAGAAAGACTGTAGTGGCGGTGGTCTTTGCAAAATTTATTAATTTATGGGCGCAGGCGCGAACCTGGGAGACAGTTCCTGGAATAGAATCTACGGAAAAGCTCTGCAACGTTTGGATAGAATCAATTGTGAGAAAATCAACGTCGTTTCCCAGCGAGTTTATGATAATGTCGACATCCGTTTCACAGGCTAATTTTACCGGGGAATCGCTCGCTCCAAGCCTAGCGGCGCGCATACAAATCTGCTCGACGGATTCTTCCCCAGAAATATAAACACAGTCATAACACTGGGACAGAGCAGCTGATATTTGCAGTGACAATGTGGATTTTCCAATTCCCGGATCTCCTCCGATCAAAACCACGGAGCCTGGCACTATTCCGCCCCCCAATACGCGATCGAATTCCCCGATATCGCTCAATTTTCTGTCTAACTTTTCCTGCGAAATGGAAAGATTTTGAAAATTCAAAGAGGAACCGCTGGATTGCGTTTTGCCTCCGGCCGAAACATTTTCAACTATGGTGTTCCACTGGCCGCAATCCTCGCATTTCCCAAGCCATTTTGGGTATCGAGCGCCGCATTCGTTGCAATAGAAATTCTTTTCGTTTTTTACCATAAATCGTCCAGACAATCACAATGATTATACATTGGTTCAAGAGTAGATTAGAGCGGGGATTTTCTCAGTCTATTTAACAATAATTTATAAATATTTTCATGTCCATGATTGAAGCGCCATTCTGTCTCCTTCGAGTGTAGGTAGAACCTCTCTTTTCGTACGCCTCGGAGTTTTGTGAGCCTGCTTTTGGCTATCCCCCCAAAAATTCCCTATTCCGTTCACATGCGCCCTCCCGTTAGCAAAAACATCGCCACTGCGCTTCACTCG
>JAIRMS010000053.1 GCA_031258475.1 Holosporaceae bacterium | reverse complement strand
TGAAAGACTGGAGAGGTATCGCCACAAGATATGCAAAAAATGTCAAATCATTCATTGCTGCTGTTCAAATCAGATGCATCATGCTTTGGTTGAAAATCTCATGACGACAGAGCCTAATCAATAGGCTATGTTTCATATTTTTTACATTCTTGTCGTATTAGCGTTAAAAATATATTTTTAGACTATAAATATTGATAAAAAGTTAATTTTATTAAAAAATTAAATAGCGATAAGTTCTTGAAGATATTTGTCGATAAAGATATAGTAAGTATGTAATTGTCATGGAAGAATGCGAAAGTCAAGGAAATCATCGTTATTGAGTGAAGAAGTGGAGAGATCTGCGAGGATTGCGCTAAAGGAATGTTCGAAGGAGAAGCTAGTGATGGAGAAATTGGAGGCTATCATAGCGTCTTGCAAGCATGGGATCAGCTGTGTAGCAAGTGTGTACGACGTTACAGATGCGACTTTTAGAAGCTGGATCAGACGTTTTTGTGAAGATCTAACGGAACGTCTGAGAGCTCCTGCGAATCGTCATCGAAAGAGTATTTTGAATGATAAAGATAGAGCAGTTATTGCTGATTTAGTTGGGAAGAATCCACAGCTTACAGGAGGAGTTTTGTGTCGAAAAGTTTTGGAAATCTGCGGCAAAAAAGTAAGTCCGGCAACGATGTATCGAGAACTTGTGAGAATTGGTTATTCGCACATAACGCCACGTCCGCAGCATTATAAGCAGGACAAAGAAAAGGTGGCGGCTTTTAAAAAAACATCAACGAAGCTCTAAAAAAGGATGTTTTGGCCTAGTGTTTTTCTTTGATGAAGCGAGATTTGGAGCACATACGAAAATCGGATACGGGGTTTCCGAGAGGCAAACTGACACCCGTAAAAGTAAAAGATTCAAGAGTAGATTAGAGCTGGGATTTTTTCAGTCTATTTAACAATAATTTATAAATATTTTCATGTCCATGATTGAAGCGCCATTCAGTCTCCTTCGAGTGTAGGTAGAACTTCTCTTTTCGTATGCCTCGGAGTTTTGTGAGCCTGCTTTTGGCTATCCCACAAAAATTCTCTACTCCGTTCACATGCGCCCTCCCGTTAGCAAAAACATCGCCACTATTTCTCCGCTGCTGATTCTTCTTCCGCAAATTCAGCAATTCTCGCTCGCAAAAATTGCAAAAATCCTGTTTACCGTCTTCCTCCCCAATCTTGCCACTTCAGAGATCTGAGTCGCCGTTAAATCCGCTCCAAACAGACGCAAAATCTCCCTAAATTTGGCCCCAGAAATATAAGCTCTTCTTATGTATCTATTCAATCTATTCTTGAACCTTTGAAATTTGCATGAGTCAGGCTTCAGATGTTTCAGTTCCGAACATTTTTGTATGATAATTTTTTTTGTTTATGGTGTATTTTTTGGATTTTACCAGATTCAAATACACGAGAACATAATATGCAAAAACCCGAAACTTCTGGCAGGAGTATTGACTTTCATCAAAAATACTACTACTTACAATAACTACTGCTTTAAAAACGGGCTTAGCCCGATAATCCAGAAGGGGAGCAAATGTCTGGACATTCTCAGTTCAAAAATATTATGTACAGGAAAGGAGCGCAGGACGCTCGAAAAGCAAAAGTTTTTTCAAAAATATCTAGAGAAATAACAGTTTCCATTAAAGAAGCCGGTTCAGATCCGGAGAGCAACGCGCGTCTTAGGTCGGCGTTATTGAGTGCGCGTTCCGAAAACATGCCCAAGGACAACGTGGATCGCATAATCAAAAAAGCCCTGGGCGGAGAGGTTGGAGCTGAATATCAAAACGTAAGATACGAAGGATACGGGCCGGGAGGCGTCGCAATTATAGTCGAAGGACTGACCGACAATAAAAATCGCACTGCCCCGGAAATTCGATCTATTTTTTCAAAATTTGGAGGAAGTCTCGGAGAATTCAATAGCGTAAGCTTTCAGTTTGATCGCGTTGGATATATTTCCTATAAAAAAGAGACTGCCGACGAAGAAAAAATGTTTGAGGCTGCGCTCGAAGCGGGCGCCAACAATATGATTTGTGACGAAAATTTTGAAATTACCTGTTCCATTGAACAACTGTCCTCTGTGAGAGACAGCCTGATTAAAAAATTCGGAGACCCATTGGAAGCGAAAGTAACTTGGCTGCCAAAAAACACCATTTCCATTGATGGAGAAGTCGCCAAGACGCTGTTCAGGCTGATTGAATCTCTGGAGGATAACGACGACGTTCAGTCTGTCGTGGCAAACTACGAAATTCCGGAGGGATTTTCAATTCCACATTCCTAGTGGAAAATTTGGGATTGCGCCATGGGGGAGACATTAGACTTCTTTCGAAACACGAAGTCAGCGTTTAGCTTGATCGCTGCAGGCGCTTCGTTTTTGAGCAACATTTGTTTTTTTTATTATAGATGAATCACTTTGAAAATGCGATTTTTATTTTCTGGATTGCCACGTTGCTACGCTCCTCGCAATGGCGAGAATGTGTAATGTTACACCAACTTGTTATTGCGAGCTCAGCGAAGCAATCCAGAAAATAAAAATCGCATTTTCAAAGTGATTCATCTATAATACGAAGACTGATGTAATCATTTGAAATTTCGGCATTCCAATCCGTAATTATCGTTTAGAGATAGAAAAAAGGCATGAATTGAAATTTTCGGAAATAGGAATAGAAGCAGCTGGTCTTGGTTGTTTTTCTGTATCAAAACTCGTTAGGTTATGATCTTTTTAGCCCTGGTCGATGGTCCAGAGCGGCGGCGCCTCCGCGTTGGGGCGCCGTCTGCAAGAGTCAGACACCTCTAGTTACTGCTAGCAGGTCCTGTCGAAGCTCATACGTATGACACTAGTTTCAAAATCGTAATATATCCGAGAGCGTCAGCAATAGCTCCATAATTTTATCAAAAGGACGCCCAGAATTCTTCATATCCTGATACAACAGTCGGGCGTATTCGGCTGCCGTAAAGCTTCCTTCCTTTCCAGCTATCTGTTGTTTGTAGCCCCGATCAGCCCCTCTTGATTCAAGGGCTCGTACTTCCGCTTGAACTTTACCATCCCAAGCAACACTATCATTAGTGTGCGATAGGTAATCCAAGTAAAGATGGTACGCATTCTCAGGAACTTTAGCGCTAAAGCTCTTCTCATCCATCAGAGTCGGAACATTTTGATAATTATTCGCCTTCCAGGTTTCTTCATTTTTACTGGCAGCGAGTATGTCGTCCCCGTTCATTCCCTCGACCTGAGAAAAAGTTGCCGACGTTCCGATGATTCCACCAAGGAATCCTATCACAGTTTTATTTATCATATTTATCCCCATAGGTTAATGATTAAAACTACCTCGGTGTACGAAAAGAAGAAAACCATGTCAAGAAAAAAATAAAAAAGGGGGAGATGTTATATACCATTCCTCATTATTAAATAGACCTGTTTGTGTATTTATAGATGAATCACGCTGGGAACGCGATTTTCATTTTCTGGATTGCTTTGCTCGCGATGACGGAAAGTAGCGGCATCGTCATTGTGAGGAGCACAGCGACATGGCAATCCAGTATCCCCTCATCATTGCGAGCGTGCGAAGCAATCCATTCCCCCTCGGCTACGCGTCTGCGATCAAGCTAAATGCTGACTGCGCACTTCCAAGGTGATTCATGTATAGCTATCGCTCCCGGAACGGTTGCGGTATTTGTAATGGAGGATACGACTTTCCAAAATCTATTCTGCGGATGTCCGTAGTAAAAACCATATTCCCACGATTTTACCGACGGAAACGTCCCCAATATCAAAATCGATGAATTTTTTATCAAAAATTGGATCAAAAGGATGAGTTAGCTGCATTTGAATACTGTTTTTCCATCTCCAGAAGATGCTTTTTTATGTGCAAACCCCCGCCGTAGCCGGTCAGATTTCCATTTGATCCGATTACCCGATGGCATGGTATAAATATCGAAATCGGATTTCTGCCACAGGCTCCTCCAACAGCCAGGCTTGATTTCGGATTATTGACATTACGGGCGATCTCTTTATATGTCTTTGTTTTTCCATAGGGAATTTTTTTCAGCTGATTCCAAACCAACATCTGAAAATCTGATCCGACATATTCAAGTTTCAGGTCGAATCTTGTTCTTGATCCGTTTAAATATTCATGGAGCTGCACAAATGCTTTTTTGATTATCTCGGTTTCTGCGTTTTTTAAGGTAGCGTCCAAACATTCTCCGAAATATACCCCTGTCAGGGCCTTTTCGTTGGCATAAATTGTGACAGCTCCAATTATCGTTTCAGCGCAGAAACAGTTCACCGTTCCCATTTTGTCAGCCTCGGAATCCAGCGGGGAACATTTCGTTTGTAAACCTCATAATCTTTGCCGAATCTTTTCTCCAGATCTTTTTCTTCGAACAACTGGAAGTAAATTATATTGGTTCAAGAGTAGATTGAGTAGATTTTCTTATAGGATAAGGTAGGATATATCAAAGAAGAATAGATACATAAGAAGAGCTCATATTTCTGGGGCCAAATTTAGGGAGATTTTGCGTC
>JAIRMS010000044.1 GCA_031258475.1 Holosporaceae bacterium | reverse complement strand
AATCGACAAAATCCATGGCAGAATTGAAAAGCGGAAATATGAGGTATTTGATGCTTCTCCGATGCTTGATAAATGGCGAAACGATTGGCCTTATATCAGAAAAGTCATAAGAGTTATACCATTCCCTGTCTTCAGGATCCAAACCTCCCGTCCCTCAGAAATAATCTTCACATCTCGGAAAGGAAACCCCTCGCACACCGCTCCCACCGTACAAGGACCCATTTCTCCAATCAACTCAATTATCTTAGTTTTTTCCTCACTCCCCAAAAACACAACTTTGGCATTAGGCATTGCAGATGTAGCCCCAAAACAAAACAAGGCTAACGTACATAAAACACGCTTACTAAAAAATTTGCTATTTCCCATGATGAAAATCCCTTAACTAAAAAACCTCTAACATATACATTATTTCAAAATTTAATGCAATGAAAAACTGCAATTATTATGCAGATTTTTTTGCCAAACTATGGGGCTGAAATTGTATGCCTGAAATATGGGCCATTTTCGTTATTTTCATAGCCTCGCATGGTCGAAATAAATATTGGGAATAAGGATTGTTGTTGATATCTCAATATTTTGTTTATAAAAATTTTCATGAGGCGACTCTGCCCTTACAGCAAATAACGCTTGTTTTTTGCTTTTTATAAATGTATACTGGCGCTTACGTTTTTTGTTCTTCGGGTTGGGCTTGGCGCAGTTTTTAGTTTATTTCAGTTAATTTGGCAGAGGTTTTGAATATGATCAGAACATTCACTGAGCGAAAAAGGTTTAGAAAAAATTTTGGCAGAATTAAAGAGGTTACGGAGCTTCCGAACCTCATAGAGCTGCAGAGATTGTCCTACAATAGTTTTCTGTACTCCGATGGTATGAAAAATTTAAGGAACGATATCGGATTGAGAGAAGCTTTTCGCTCTGCCTTTCCGATAACAGACGTAGCCGGGCGCGCCCAGGTGGATTTTTGCGATTATTATTTTGATGCTCCCAAGTATCCAGAGGACGAATGTCGAAACAAAGGACTGACCTACGCAGCTTCGTTGAGGGCAAAATTCAGGCTTATTGTTTGGGAGACCAACAGCGAAACCGGAGAAAGATCCATCCGGGACATCAAAGAGCAGGACGTCTACATATGCGACATGCCAATAATGACCAAGGACGGCACGTTCATAATAAATGGAGCAGAGCGTGTTGTGGTATCGCAGATGCAACGTTCTCCCGGAGTATTTTTTGATCATGACAATGGAAAAAGTCACAGCTCGGGAAAGTATTTGTTCGCCGCTCATATCATCCCATATAAAGGAGCGTGGCTGGATATCGAGTTTGACGCAAAAGACCTTATTTACATAAGAATAGACAGAAGACGTAAGATTCTCGCATCAACTTTGCTGCTGGCGCTGGATTCGGCCAGAACAGAAAAAGAAAAATCTCAGAATCCGGACAAAGTGTTCAAATCTTCGGAAATTCACGGCATGGATAGGGAAGAAATCCTGTCCCATTTTTACGATAGCTATGAAATTTATCATAACGGAAAAGGACTGCTTTCCAAAAAATACGAGATCGATCAGTGGAAAGGCGTTAAGCTGGAAAACGATCTGATCGACGCCAAAACCGGAAAGGTTGTGGTTGCAGCCGGGGAGAAGATCACCTCTAAAATTGCAAAAAAATTAAAAGAGGACGGGCTGGAGGAATTGGTAGTTCGAATGGACGATCTAATCGGAAAGTACAGTGCTCTGGATGTGATAGATCCGTCAAACGGTCTTGTCATCGCTGAGAGTGGAGACGAGCTATCGGAAGATCTCATAAAAAAAATAATTCAATACGATGCTAAATTTTCGGTTTTGGATATAGACCACGTGGAGGTGGGAGCGTATATCAGGAATACTTTGGTTTCTGATAAATGCTCCAACAGAGAAGAGGCTCTGTTTGAAATATTCAGAATTATGCGTCCCGGAGAGCCGCCGACCGTGGATAACGCTCAGCAGATGTTTTTCAACATGTTTTTCAATCCGGATCGCTACGACCTTTCCTCCGTTGGAAGAGTAAAGATGAACGGCAGAATTAACTCCGATAAATCGGAGGATTTGGGGATTCTCACCAAGGACGATATCCTGCGCATAATGAAAATTCTTCATCAGTTGAAGGATGGCATTGGCGAGGTAGACGATATAGATAATCTGGCCAATAGAAGAATAAGGTCCGTCGGAGAATTGATGGAAAATCAGTTCAGAATGGGCCTCTCTCGCATGGAAAAGGCAGTGAAGGAACGTATAGGGTCAGTGAATCTTGAAAGTGCGGTTCCGAACGACATCATTAATGCGAAACCTGTATCATCCGCCATTCATGAATTCTTTCAATTATCACAGTTGTCACAATTCATGGATCAAACCAATCCGCTGGCGGAAGTCACGCATAAAAGGCGTATTTCGGCGCTGGGTCCCGGAGGGTTAACCAGAGATAGAGCCGGATTTGACGTTCGAGACGTGCATCCTACTCACTACGGTCGCATATGTCCAATCGAAACGCCGGAAGGGCAGAATATAGGTCTTATTAATTCCCTCGCCGTGTTTGCGAAGATCAATAGATATGGCTTTATTGAGACTCCCTATAGAAAAGTAATCGACGGGGAAGTAACCGATGAGGTTGTGTATCTTTCCGCCGTAGACGAAAGCAAATACACGATTGCCCAGGCCAACGCTTCGGTCACAGCGGATGGTAGTTTCAAGGACGAACTTGTTCTTTGTAGAAGAAATGGGGATTTCGTTAACGTGGCAAAGGGGTCAATCGATTTTATGGACGTTTCCCCCAAGCAAATTATCTCAACGGCGGCCTCTTTGATTCCGTTCCTGGAAAATGACGATGCGAGCCGAGCGCTCATGGGAGCAAACATGCAACGTCAGGCAGTGCCGTTGATAAGAGCTGAGGCGCCATTGGTCGGAACCGGAATGGAGGCAGTTGTGGCTCGCGATTCTGGCATAGTGGTTACAGCAAGGCATGATGGCGTTGTGGATCAGGTCGATGCAAATAGAATAGTAATTCGTGCAGCCGAAGACGATTCTGGCGTCGGCGTGGACATATACAATTTGAGGAAGTTCCAGAGATCGAACATGAGCACCTGTCTTAATCAAATCCCTTTGGTAAAAAAGGGCGACATAGTTAAGGCAAATGACATTATCGCAGATGGAGCCGGCACGGACGTCGGCGAACTAGCGCTGGGGCAGAACGTGGTGGTCGGGTTTATGTCCTGGCATGGATATACGTTCGAAGACGCGATTGTTATTTCAGAGCGTTTGGTGCAGGACGATCATTTCACTTCTATCCACATAGAAGAGTTTGAAATAATGGCCAGAGATACCAAACTCGGTAATGAGGAAATCACAAGAGATATTCCAAATGTTTCAGACGATGCTTTGAAAAATCTCGATGAGGCCGGAATTGTTCATATCGGAGCGGAAGTTCAGGCCGGCGATATTTTGGTCGGAAAAGTTACGCCAAAGGGCGAAACAATGATGACTCCGGAAGAGAAGCTACTGAGAGCGATATTTGGAGAAAGATCGGCGGACGTGAAAGATTCGTCCCTGAGATTACCTCCGGGGGTTAAAGGAACCATCGTGGACGTGAAGATTTTCTCCAGATGTGGAGTCGAAAAAGACGAAAGAGCTTTGGCCATAGAACAGAAGGAAATCGAGTCCTTTAAAAACGATATGGATACCGAAAAAAGCATCTTTGAAGCGACGTATTACAATAGGTTGCGCGATAAATTGATGGGACAGAAAGTGGTTTCGGCTCCTGTGAAAGGCAAGACGGCGGCTGTTACTGAAAAATACCTAGATTCAATGACGAAAGGTCAATGGAGGCAGATAGTCGTTGCCGATAAAACCGTTGCCGCCGATATTGCGAATTTACATAGCAACTTCAATGAAATTGTGGCGAGGCTTGACAAGAGGTTCTACGAAAAAGTGGAGAAACTTCGCAGGGGTGACGAGCTCGCACCGGGAGTCCTCAAGATGGTCAAGGTTTACGTGGCTGATAAACGTAAGCTTCAGCCTGGAGATAAAATGGCTGGCAGACACGGAAACAAAGGCATCGTATCGAGAATCGTTCCGGTTGAAGATATGCCTCACATGGAAGATGGGACTCCTCTGGATATAATTCTGAATCCGCTGGGTGTTACTTCGAGAATGAACGTTGGGCAAATCTTAGAAACTCATCTTGGATGGGCTTCGAAAGCTCTTGGGAAAAAGATTAGAAAGATTGTGGAGAAAGTACAATCTGAAAACGCTCTTATGGTCGGCCTAAGAAAGCAGTTGAAGGACATCTATGCTAAGGACGTCACTTCCAAAGAGATCGATAATATGTCCGACTATGAGGTGGCTGAGCTGGCTTCAAATGTAATCGATGGCGTTCCGGTTGCGACTCCGGTTTTTGACGGAGCGCGCGAAGAGGATATCGTTAAAATTCTAGAAAGCTGCGGACTGGAAGGATCCGGTCAAGTTACTCTGATAGATGGGCTAACCGGTGTTCCATTCGATAGAAAAGTAACTGTGGGATGCATATATATGCTGAAGCTGCATCATATGGTCGATGATAAAATTCACGCTCGTTCCATAGGCCCTTACAGCTTGGTTACTCAGCAGCCTCTCGGTGGAAAGGCGCAGTTCGGAGGGCAGAGATTCGGAGAAATGGAGGTTTGGGCGCTTCAGGCATATGGCGCAGCCTATACTCTTCAGGAGATTTTGACGGTTAAGTCGGACGATGTTACAGGAAGAACAAAAGCCTACGAATCTATCATCAAGGGGGAGGAAAATATCGTTCCCGGAATTCCGGAGTCGTTCAATGTTCTCACGAAAGAACTGTGCGGCCTGGGATTGAATTTTGAATTTCAACAGGATCAGATTAGTGGTAGCGCTGAAACAAATAGTTAGATCAGTTAAGAAAGATATGAGATGACAAATCAGTTACAGAGAATTTTTGGGCAGGTTGGCAATTTAAATAGTTTCGATTCAATTAAAGTATCGGTTTCCAGTCCAGAAAGAATAAGATCATGGTCTTTTGGCGAGGTAAAAAAACCGGAAACCATCAATTACAGGACTTTTAAACCGGAAAGAGACGGCCTGTTCTGTTCTCGCATATTCGGCCCTGTAAAAGACTACGAATGCCTGTGCGGAAAATATAAGCGCATGAAATATCGCGGCGTAATATGCGAGAAATGCGGAGTTGAGGTTACTCTTTCGAAAGTTAGAAGAGAGCGCATGGGGCATATCGAGCTTGCATCGCCGGTCGCTCACATCTGGTTCACCAAGTCTCCGCCAAGTCGAATAGCTCTGTTGCTTGATATGACTTCCAGCGAAATGGAAAAAGTGCTGTATTTTGAAAGCTATGTGGTCACGGATCCTGGCATAACTTCATTGAAGCAATATCAATTGCTTTCCGAGGAAGAATATTACAAGGCCCAGGATGATTTCGGCGAGGACGCCTTCAGCGCTGGCATAGGCGCGGAGGCGCTGCGCGCGATACTGGCCCAAATGGATCTAAAAGGAGAAAAAGACAGACTTAGAATTGAGCTAAAAACAATAAGCTCCGACATAAAGCGTCGCCGCATCGTGAAAAGACTGAAATTGGTCGAGTCGTTTTTAGAGTCGAATATTCGTCCGGAGTGGATGATCTTGGAGTGTCTTCCGGTTATTCCTCCGGAATTGCGTCCGCTGGTGCCACTGGACGGTGGAAGGTTCGCGACTTCAGATCTGAATGATCTTTATCGTCGTGTGATCAATAGAAATAATCGTCTAAAGAGGCTGTTGGAACTGAAAGCTCCGGACATTATCGTAAAAAATGAAAAAAGAATGCTTCAGGAAGCTGTTGACGCATTGTTCGATAACGGTTGTCGCGGAAGGGTGATTGTCGGCACTGGAAAGCGTCCGCTGAAGTCGCTGTCCGACATGCTAAAAGGCAAACAGGGACGTTTCCGCCAAAATTTGCTTGGAAAGCGAGTGGATTACTCGGGACGTTCGGTTATCGTCGTCGGTCCAGAGCTAAAATTACATCAATGTGGTATTCCTAAAAAAATGGCCCTGGAACTCTTCCAGCCGTTCATTTATTCGAGATTGGAAAGGTATGGGCTTGCCACGACACTAAAAGCGGCCAAACGCATGGTGGAGAAAGAGCGATCCGAGGTTTGGGATATCCTAGACGAGGTCATAAAAGAACATCCTGTGTTACTGAATCGTGCGCCTACGCTTCATAGATTGGGTATTCAAGCTTTCGAGCCTGTTCTTGTGGAGGGGAAGGCCATTAGACTGCATCCGCTGGTTTGTACGGCGTTTAACGCGGACTTCGACGGCGATCAAATGGCGGTTCATATTCCACTATCTCTGGAAGCTCAATTGGAATCCCGCGTTCTTATGATGTCGACAAATAATATTCTAAGTCCGTCCAGTGGTAAGCCGATTATTCTCCCGACGAAGGATATCATTCTTGGAATCTACTATCTTACCTTGGAAAGGGAAGGAGAGCCGGGCGAAGGAATGATTTTCTCATCCATTGGAGAAATTGAGCACGCCCTGGAGAGTAAAATCGTCAGTCTCCATGCCAAAATAAAAGCGCGATATTGTCAGATTCAAAAAGACGGAGCAACAAAAGCATTTACAGTTGACACCACTCCGGGACGTATGATTCTTTCGCAACTGTTGCCTCAACATCCGGAAATAGAATTTAGCCTAATCAATCGACTGCTAACCAACAAGGAATTGGCAACTGTTATTGAGAGGGTATACCATGTTTGCGGACAGAAAAGCACGGTAATTTTTGCGGATAAACTAAAGGATATAGGATTTTTGTACTCGACTAAATCCGGCATTTCCTACGGCAAGGACGATTTGGTCGTGCCTTCTCAAAAGAAAGAAATTGTGAACGCCACCCAAAAAACTGTTTCCGAATACGAAAAACAGTACATGGACGGGTTGATCACCTACGGAGAGCGCTATAACAAAGTCGTCGATGCGTGGGCCGTGTGCAGTGACAAAGTCGCCGATTCCATGATGAAACAGGTTTCGAAGCTAGAAGTTGGTAAACCAGTAAACGCGATGTATATGATGGCCCATTCCGGAGCCAGGGGTTCCATCGCCCAAATGCGTCAGGTGGCTGGAATGCGCGGGTTAATGGCGAAGCCGTCGGGAGAAATCATCGAGACTCCAATTATTTCAAATTTCAAAGAAGGGCTCACGGTTCTAGAGTACTTCACCTCCACCCACGGAGCTAGAAAAGGTATGGCGGACACGGCCCTTAAGACGGCGAACTCAGGATATCTGACACGTCGTCTTGTGGATGTTGCCCAAGACTGCGTAATCGTGAAAGACGATTGTGGAACCAAAAATGGCATAGTAGTTAAAGACATAATTTCCGGAGGGGACGTTATTTCTTCTCTAACCGAAAGAATACTCGGCAGAACAACCGTCGATGATATTGTTGATCCTTCGACCGAAAAAATAATCGTACCGGCCGGAGGATTAATCGACGAAGAGGCGGTAAGAAAAGTTGAAAAAGCCGGAATAAACGAGGTTCGCATTAGATCCGTTCTCACCTGTGAATGTAAAGAAGGCATCTGCGCCAACTGCTATGGTCGCGATCTGGCGCGGGGCAAAAAAGTCAACATTGGCGAGGCTGTTGGGGTTATTGCCGCCCAATCCATCGGCGAACCTGGAACGCAGCTCACCATGCGTACGTTCCACATAGGAGGCACGGCCCAAAAGGGAACGGAAACGTCCTCCATCGATGCGACCTACGATGGCACTATTTCCCTGCGTGGAGAGAGAACCGTGGAGAATAGCGAAGGGCAAAGAATCGTTATGAATCGCAACACTGAAATTATCATTCTCGACGCAAACGGGAAGGAAAGGGCAAACTACAAGGTGCCCTACGGCTCCAGGTTATATGTTAAAAACAAAGAAGAAGTCACCAAAGGTAATAAATTAGCCAGTTGGGATCCGTTTACTTCTCCGGTAATCAGCGAAAGAGAAGGCATAGCCCAGTATGTGGATCTGATCGAGGGCGTTTCTCTGAAGGAGACCGTCGACGAATCCACCGGCGTTTCCACCTATGTTGTGTCGGATTGGTTTCAGCAGGCCCGTTACACGGAATTAAAGCCGCGAATTATTTTGAAAGACGATGCCGGCAATCCTATTTTATTGCCGAACGGCCAGGAGGTAAGGTATTTCCTATCGGTGGATTCCATTATTTCAGTCAAAAACGAAAGCCGAATCAAAGTTGGCGATATTCTGGCTCGTATTCCAAGGGAATCTTCAAAAACGAAGGATATCACCGGTGGTCTGCCCCGGGTTTCCGAACTGTTTGAGGCAAGAGTTCCGAAAGATCCTGCGATCATAAGCGAATGCGACGGTCGAATTGAATTTGGTAAGGATTATAAGGGCAAAAGAAGAGTCATCGTTCATCCGGACGACGAGAATCTTGAACCAATTGAATATCTGGTTCCGCGGTGGAGGCAGGTTGCTGTTAAGGAGGGCGATATTGTCGCCAGGGGAGATGTTTTGATCGAGGGGAATAAAGCTCCCCACGATATTTTGCAGGTTCTAGGACTGGAAGCGTTGGCCGAGTACCTTGTGAACGAAATTCAGGATGTTTACCGTCTCCAGGGTGTTAAAATCAACGACAAACACATTGAAATCATAGTAAGACAGATGCTGCAGAAGGTGAAGGTATCCACTCCGGGAGACAGCACCTTCCTGGCCGGCGAGCAGGTGGATCGTCTGGACTTTGAGAAAGAAAACGAAAGAGTCGTCAAAGAGGGTGGAATCCCGGCAGTTGCTCATCCGGTGCTGCAGGGCATCACCAAAGCGTCTCTGCAGACGAGATCGTTTATCTCCGCAGCCTCGTTCCAGGAGACGACCCGCGTTCTTACTGAAGCGGCCATCACCGGAAGAATTGATAAACTGAGCGGACTAAAAGAAAATGTTCTTGTTGGAAGACTGATTCCGGCCGGCACGGGGTTTGTAATCGGTAAAATCCGAAAGATTGCCATGGCCAGGGACGCCGCGGCTCTATCCGGCAATGTCGTGGAAACGGGAGCGATTTCCTCAGGTGAAAATGACGTGCCATCCACCTGAACGGTATCCAGACTGCACAGGCGCTTTGTAGTCAATCTCAAAATCGGATGACAACAGCCCCTAGGGAATATGGAGTCCAGCAGCAGTGAGCACTCTGATAGCGCCGTCTTGCTTGCAGCCTCTAATCGCCAGCACAATCTTGGCTATCACGTCTCCAGGCAAGCATCAAATTTAAAAATGCGATTTTTCATTTTCTGGATTGCTTCGTCGCTGTGCTCCTCGCAATGACGAAAAGTGCTGATCGCGCACTTTCAAAGTGATTCATGTATAGCATCAGCTCCGCGCATATTCATTAACCCAAAATAAACGATTTTTGTTTTAAAAAGGGAACAGGAGTTTGGGAGATGAAGATGAAAGAGGGGGATTTTGGCGAAGGGAATGCAGATAAGTTTTTTACCAATTGCGACGACGGGGGAAGATTCTCTGAAATTTGAGGATCTCTCGCCCTTTTGTCCATCGAATTTTTTGGAAAAATTTATAAATTTTCTCCTGAAATTTTTTGCGAAATACGGCGGATTCCCCGGCGGGACTTCGTGCAATTCGGGAGTATAATTCATGTCTTGTTTTTTTAGGAAAGGCAAGCAGGGCTACGTCGCCATATTGATGTGCGTTGCAGTTCCGGTATTGATGTTGGGCGTCAAGTATGGATTGGATTTTTTGAATTACCACCGGGCAAAAACGTATGGAGGTAGCAGCAGCAGTGTGGGGACATCCAAGAAATGCGCGCAGAAAGCGGCTCTAGAGGTCGCGAAAAGATGGAATCCTGGCCTGACATTGAATCAGCAGAAGGAATCTCTGCTGCGGATTGCCGACGGAATTTTCAACGCCACTACTTCTTGCAGTATTCAAGGGAGCGGGCCGGCCCACGATGCGATTCCGGGATTGGAGGTTCGCGCGGCCAAGGCCTACAAAGGAAAAACCTTTGACCCTCTGCGCCTGGTCTGGGGCAGCGCCGAGAGCACCGGCAGCAGCGGACTCGACGACGCAAGCAGTGTCGTACAATATACAACCGTAGATGGCAGGATTTTGCGTAAAATATACACCTACGGCGGCAATCAGGCTTTTTACAGAATTATGTATGGAGTTGAGAAAAACCCGCTATTTTTACTCAGGCAAAACGACGATGGCGACTGGATATCCGAGGATATGTTCTGGGATGCCTTTCCCTGCAATCGATATTGGCGTTATCGTGCTACTATGTTCACATTTCGTGGAGAATATGAAAACTCAGGTCTATATGGCACAACCCAAAGTAACCTAAATACGAGCGGTAATTTATCCTACACTAAAAGAGTTGATCCAAATGACGACCAGGTGCAAATTTCGGTGGAAGACGATAAAATCAGAGTGCAGACGGACAGCGACGTCGGCTACGCAATTCCCGCGCAGTGCAACGTGGACATAGTTTTGGCGATTCCCGCCAATGGAGCCGCCTGCAATGAAAATAACAGGGATAACTCCTCAGTAGAGGCTGAAAGACCAACATATTTCGACGTTCTGGATATATGGTCAACAATTGACAGCAGTACGCTATCGCAGAAATCTGCAGTTATTAGCATCAGAGCCACTCCGATCTACCAAGTTGCCCAGGCGTTCAAGACGTTTTTAAGGAACAACTTTGAGTTTACGCGCGGGGTCAACGTTGGCCTGATTCCATACTCTGGAAAGTTGTCCATTCCACCGGACCGCAAGGTCGCCTGGACAGAAAACATTCCCCCATTTATTGCGGAAAATTTTTCGGCAAACCAAAACACCTGTCTTCCATTCATTCGCGGAGCGTTTTTATATGGAACCAGGGGAGAGAGAGATCATCCCCTGGTTACAACATACATAGACGATGCCATGGCGGCCTACGATCCAAGAACGGACTACTGGCCCATTCCGGCCGGCGGCGGCAGTGTGAGCAACACGCCGTATTGGGGAGTATGCAGCGAACAAATCGATCTTCGGCATGGCGGTAGTTCTCCTCTGACCGGAGTTATGTGCCGCGGCGTGACGAAGACTTCACCACAATACGGCGGGAACTCAATTTGCATCGGAGACTTGATGTCGACCGAGAATCCTGCGACCACAACCAAATGGCGGCGCATGAACAACAATCCCTGCTACCTTGGGCATGCGAATTTTCTCAGCATGACCTGCGATAAAAATTGTACAGTAGTGCACAATGAACACGAAAGCTTTTATCAGGCTCTCCCGTATTTTCTCGTCGAATTACAAGCGGATGTGGGCAAGGTATGCGATCTACTAAACGTAATGGGGCCGTTCGTAGATGATTACAACGTCTCGAACTTCATTTTTATTCCGCTGACCTGGGCCAATAATTTGTTTCAAGCCTGGACCAACGACCCAGTATGCTCCGCAGTAAACACCGTCGGATCCGGAGACTCGGTAACAACGGGCGGGCGCCTTTCCAGGCCGACAAAATTAGCATCCGGACGCAAAAAAGCGGTTATCATTATCATTAACAAGCCAGACTGGTTCGAACCTGGAGAACTGACGTATTTGGGCTTCGATAACGACTACTCGGAAATCCCAATGACGGAATCAGACACCATAAGTTTCGATGTCGACTACTCGGATGAAAGTAAAGTATTCGTTGACGGAACGGGCTATGACGGCACCATAGCCGGCCCAAAGAAAATCCTTAAATTTGAAACAGTTAGCGGAAACATCGGACGCAACACAACCTCCGGCTTCTATGAAACCTTGACCCATGATCAAACATGCACCGCCAAATTATCCTTTCCAAACAAGTATCTGGTGAAGATCGTGGTGGAGCCAAAAGCACAGGAAATGCGAATGACGGAGATCCCCAAAGGTCCGTCATCACTGCAGAATATCAATTGCGCTGGTTGGTGGTACGGTATAACCAACATTGGAGGAAAATTAATTGCTTTGAGTTCGCATGGCGAAGTGGCGACCAGCTCCGACAGAGGCGCATCCTGGACAAGAGTCGATGACGGCTCACTCGGAGACAATTGGTCTCATATAACCAATGCTGAAGGAACATTAGTTGCTTTGAATGGTTCGAGTGGAGGAGGCAAAGTGGCGACCAGCTCCGACGAGGGTGCATCCTGGAAGGTAGTCAATGACAACACACTCCGAAGTATCAACGACGGCTATTGGCGCAGTATAACCAATGTTGGAGGAACATTAGTTGCTTTGAATGGAGAAGGCGAAGTGGCGACCAGTAGCTCCGACGTGGGCAAAACCTGGGCAAGAGCCGATGACGATACACTCCGAGGTATCAGTAACGACGAAACTTGGCATGATATAACCAATGTTGGAGGAACATTAGTTGCTTTGAGTCATCACGGCTATGTGGCGACCAGCTCCGACGTGGGCAAAACCTGGACGAGAGTCGATGACGGCTCACTCATAAATTTCTGGAATAGTCTAAATCACTGGTATAGCATTTGGCGAAGTATAATCGACATGGGAGGAACATTAGTTGCTTTGAATCATCACGGCGATGTGGCGACCAGCTCCGACGTGGGCAAAACCTGGGCGATAGTCAATGACGACACGCTCCGAAATATCAAAAACGAACATTGGCTCGATATGACCAACGTTGAAGATGTATTAATTGTTTTGCACATGGATGGCTCCATCGCAATAATAAGCCTCGGCACCGCGACAAGATCAATCCAATTTACAAATATTACGTCGTCGTCAGGGCAGGTTACATCCAGCCCGTACGAAATTACGGAGAAAACGGAATTCTACATCGAACCGTCTCAAATTTCCGACGACAATACCATTACTTTCAATATGAAAAATATCCGGCTTATCTCCGCCGAGATTACCAACCGTCCATACGAGTGTGTGACGTCATCCTGCACGCTGTCCGGAGGATCCTCCGACACAGCAACCATCATCGCAGATGAGGAACAGGATATCGTCGTCGACGTGTGTCCACTCGCGCACACGTGCTCGCTGGAGAACGATAGTAGTCTCACAAATGGTTACACAAAGGTTATCACAAATTTAAAACTTCCAGTGATCGCAAAAGCGAAGTTTGTACCACCAGAATCCAAATATGAATTCGATGATATTGATATGAGCTTTTTGGATAAGGCGCTGCAGGGAGTGGGTGGAAGAGATAAGATGCCTGGTAACGGAGGGACAACCGTGGAATTGTCTGAGTCAATATCTAACAAAACACTAAAGGTAGACAGTGTGAACACGCAATTAGAGTTTTATGCTCAAAATCTTCATATGTTTTTCCAAACTACTCTATCCATAGGTACAATAGAAGCCCCTCTACACTTTTCTTGCGACTACGGCAGCGTACTTTCGCAGAGTAGCTTAAACATTGGCCTCCTTGCGCAAAATCTAGATATTGTCAGCTTTTGCCCTGAATTGCAAGGTTATGTTCTCAGTCGTAGCAATCTCAAT
Organism: Holosporaceae bacterium; assembly: GCA_031258475.1. Taxonomy (GTDB): domain Bacteria; phylum Pseudomonadota; class Alphaproteobacteria; order UBA3830; family UBA3830; genus JAIRMQ01. The sequence goes on along the minus strand of JAIRMS010000044.1, from coordinate 10,502 downwards.
ATTCACACCATAGAAGATGCAAAGTTGACGATAACTGACGACGCATGGTCGGTCGCCTGTTGCAAAATAAACATTGGCACAATGAAACACGACTCCTACGTTCAGATCTGTTCCAAAGTTGGCCTTGCTGACAGCACGCTCAATATTCACACCATGGAATCTGGATCAAGCTTAAAAATAGAAGGTATACGTGAAGGCCTCAGTGATAGCAAAATAAACATTGCTGTCATGCAACCAGGAGCAAGAGTTACCATTAATAGTCTGCACGGAGCGGCGTTGTACAAGACCTCCAGCCTAAATATCCAAAAAATCGAGCCAGGGGCAATAGTGGAGCTTAATAAAGGGGATGAATGTGGTTACTTGATCCGAGACAGCCACGTACGACTTGGCACCGATGATCACTCAGCACTAATCATGAATTCAAACAATATTGATTCCGGATCTAGCCTGACCTTCGTTTCTCCTACTGGAACTAGCGTCACCAGTGGAACAATCGGCCACGTGGTCACAGAAACCCAGAGTGAAAAAACGTTAACAACAATAGAGGGCGGAAACGAAGTGGATTATGCAATTTCTCCTGAGACGCACTGCTATATGTCATATAGTGACTATCAGGTCTACCTATGGCCAGACAACGTACAGATTACCAGCGTGCGTCCCCTGCACCCGTTCTATGGAACGGTGACCCATGTCAATCCGTCCAGAAAGCCCGTGGGTGTCACCTATACCTCCAATCAAACCATCACCATATCTCCAAGCACACATGAATACGAAAAACAGGACGATGGAAAATATAAAATAACGCTGCAACTGCTAAACGCAAAAATTGAAAACGCCCGAATGGTTAACGCAGGCACGACCATCAGGTATAAAAAACTACCTCTGCCAGACACAAACACGACGAGAGTCGTAGACTTTTCTCAAAAAGTCTCTCTTCTGAATAGCGAAATAAAATACCCAGAAGATACATATTTCAGCTGTAATATGAGTAATTTTGTTTGGGATTCGAATCTTGGATATTGGAAAGCCCCAAATGAAATTGATTGCCGTTTCGTCTACAAAGGGCTTCGGGAAAATATGTTTGTGCTCATCGAAGATTTGGGGCCTTCGTCAACGCTGTATATTACGGACTCGGACGGACAAGACGTTTACGGTTTTGCTGGATTGCACAGGAGATTTTTTGGTCCCCAAGACCTCTTTAATGCTGTTAGTCTGATGAATTGTTCGGATTATCTAGAAGAGCCGTGTAAATATTATTATGCTGGAATTACGCGACCGGTCAACGCCATGTTGTACTACGGAGCGAGCGGATCGAATGAACATGACTATGCCTGGCAGAGCAATACAAATGGAGAAGTGTGCTGCGATGCAACTACCGCGCTCTGCGGGGCCACACTAATAGCCAACAGGAAATTTTATCAAAATTATGACGATGCTCGCGTGTACTTCGTAAAATATCGGAAACAAACCCGATGTAACCGCAACGCCATGGAAGAAGTCGACTTCGACTACGCCTTCATCGATGATTGTTTGGACGGCATGGGAGAAGGCAACGTCTACGACGTCGACGAAAATTTCTACAAAAAAGGCGGAGAAGACGCTGACACGACCACCGCTACGGCGGAGGCAAACCTCGCCCGCGCACTCAACGACATCGCAGAGGAGATCAAATCCTGGGCCGGATATGAGGGCGCAAAAAATGTGAACTAATACCAAATTGTAATGACAGCTGGATACTTGAATCACTTTATCGCCCCTCCTCGTCATTGCGGTAGGATTTTCATTTTCTGGATTGCCGCGTCGCTGCGCTCCTCGCAATGACGATGCCACTACTTTCCGTCGTTGAGAGGAGTACAGCGATGTGGAAAATTTTTCGCAATGGCGTAATTTTTTTCAGAAAAATTTCCGAATCAGCGATTTTAGTAAATTTTAGTAATTTTTGTACTGCATCTGCCAAAATCCGAGTGCAATTTCAGCATGTTCCGACGGCCGATTTTCGGCCGGGGTCTTGTTTGGGTATGTGGAACCCGGCGCCTGTCAAAATCCAAAAATCATGCTATAAACAAAAAAAAAATTTACGCTGCGAAAATGTTCCAGATTGAGACCTTGGGAGTGTGTCTAGAAAAAATTTCAAAAAATATTTACATTTTTAACGTTTGTTTAGCCTTTTGGCCGTATGCTGTGAATTATAAAAAGCATAGAGGGGTAAAATGTCGAACATAAAATCATATTGGAAAATAATTTTTTTGGTTTTTTCTATGAATTGTGACTGCGTGCTGCCAGATCCGGATGCACTGATGAACGAACTGGACACGAGCGTACAGTTGTGGAGACTATATAAAACTTTGCAACAGGAACTGGAAGTTAGGACTCAAGAACTCAAAGAAAACGAGGGGATAGAAACCACTTTGACTGAGACAATAAGAAAAAAAATGGAAGAAAAAACACCGTACTTGAAAAGTGCCGTGGATAAATACAAAGAAAATAAAGAAGAATTAACGGAAAAAGAAGCGGAGCTCCTATCGCGGCTGTGGCCCATAATCTACTATTTGCAAGGAGGAGGCAAACAAAACCTAATAGACTTGATTGCCAAGGTGACAGATGAGGATACAATCAAGGCATTGACCGAAGCCGGTCCTGAAATGCCGGATGAAATCGGCAACTATGGCGTGGAACGACTGTATTATGGGGGCCTTTATGATGCATGTAAAAACTTAGGTCTGGAGGAAATTGAAAACTACGAAACGGCGTGCGAACGAATCGCGAAACTGAAGCAGGAAATAGAGACGCTGAAAAGGGAAATAGCTAAAATAGAAGAAATAACGGACAAACCCGAATCGGAACCCTTAGACCTCGACACACACTTAGACCTCGAGACTTTGAAGGGCCTGCTTAGAAAAAAAAGAGCAGATCGAACAGAGGTGACGGAACTCAACCAGGGTAGCGGACGCCCACGAGCTCCATTGGCAAAAGAGATAGCTGACTTCGTGCCTGAAGGCGAAGAGAGTATAACTGTTCTTGTGCAATCTGTTTTTTGCGCTAAACACACTGAATTATAAATTAGCAACAAGAATTAACAGATACCTAAACGAAATAGCCGCCCACATAAACGAACTGCTGAAGGATAACACGGCGAACACAGCGTGGTCAGAACCCTTGAGTTCTGAAGCCGACAAGCATAAGAGCTTGTTTATATTGGGACTTTTTACCCACCTGAGAGACCATGGACACTTTTGCGAAAACGGAGAACTGACCACGGAGAAGACGTTAGCGGATAAGACAGTTTGCTCTGCATACAAAACGCTTAGCAAAGCGAACTGCCATAACGAACTGCTTGCATTAGACGTACTGGCACATTGCGAAGTCATCAATCAAGAGGGAGAAGAGGATAAAAACGGAAATATACCATTTACGGCGCATACTACAGTGCATTACACCTATGAGATATTCGACAAACTCAGCAACGCGTGGGTGCGCCGGGAAAGAAATCAAGAGCCAACCCGCGACCACCAACTTGTCTTGAAGATTCAAAGCGGCGTAGGGACAGTATTAACGATATACCCAAAGTAGATATACGAAGACTGGAACAAAATGAATAGGTCTGACGAAAAATGTTACGGAGAGACAGGAATCGTGAAAAGAAACAAGTAGTATATAGAGTACTCGGAAAGTGAGCGGTCAGCGTTTAGCTTGATCGCCGCAGGTGTGTCGCTGCGAGAGTGATGGAGTGCCACGTCGCTGCGCTCCTCACAATGACTACCATGAGTTTCCCAAAGATAATACAATTCCGTCATTGCGAGCACTGCGACGCAATCCAGAAAATGAAAAGTGCACTTTCAAAGTGGTTCACGTGTAGTATGTAAAACTGTGGGAAAAAAACGGCATCCTCAGCTGAGATAAGATACGAATGAGGCCTGAGAACTCAAGTCTCGAAACAGCGCTCACGAAACGCCTGCCTCCTTAATTCATGGAAGCGGTTGAGTTACTAGAAGCCTGTTTCTGTAAACATCTGCAGAGCTAAAAACCCCTATCTCGGCCGCGGATCGACCGAGCTTTACGGAACTTTTCGCACCGCCCTGCCGAATAACTCTAAAACCACGCTATTCCTCCCGGGGGCAAGCCCCCAGGATTCTCGCGCTGTTGAACAAACCAGCGTCATCCTGCGTTCTACGGCCCGAAAAGAACACCGCTCAACCGCTCGAACCTAAAAAACACTGAGCGAAAAAACGCGACGCAAACCAAAACGCATTTAAAAACCTAGACCCCCTCAAACCATCTCACCTTGCTTAACCAGCTGGCTTTCAACATTTCACTCGCTCCCTGCAATTGTTCCGGCATCCAAGGCTGCTCGTGTATGAACATTTCAGGTTCCCATACAAAGTACCGCCAACACCAAAACACCTCGAACTCTAGACGGAGTGCTGTTTCCGGGTCCTTTTTAAAAAAATTGCTGTTTTTGAAGTAACTTAAATCTCTTTGCCAGTTGAAAAAACCATTCCTATCCACTATATATCTTTCCCGAGTCATGGCTAGAATCAATTGATTAATGAAATCCCTTTTTCCCTCTTCCCTTTTCGACTCATCCACTTTCCCGTGCGCAATCATTTGCACGTATTCCCATGTCCGCATAGAGGAAGGCATTCCTCTAGTTATCTCTCTTTTAACGTTAGTCATAAACGTCTTAAAATCGAGGCCTTGAATTTCCATGCTTGGTTCGTCGATAGTACCATCACTCGGCAATCCACCGTTTAACTGCATCCTGGAAGCTAGCCCGGCCGACTTCGGCCGCGCACCGGCATTTACTAGTGCAACAATCGAGGCAAGTGACTGGCTCCGAGCGCGACTTCTTGGTTTTTGTGCATTCAGCAAAGTTACCGTGCCCATTTCCGAACGGACAGCCTTACGAGCTATCAACGTATCATCCATCCCATTCACATCGCTCGCGCACATCACCGCTGCAGCACAACACATTCCACCCACACTTTTTATTATATCACGATATTTCACAGTAACCTCCTAATACCTCAACAACTATAAACACCAAAGAGGTGAAACTGTCTGAAAAACCGATGAAACCCGGAGGGCATTGACTGAGGTCCCCTGCTACCGCTTTTCATCATATCTCAAAGCATCGCTCGAACCCTTATCACAACTTATAGGGGCACGCTAGCACACATGTTTTTCCGCAGTCAATAGCCTATTTTAAAAAAAATAAAATATTTCTTGGTATTTTTAGTTCCAGAAAATAGATAAAATTTTATGCGGTGTTACACAAGGACTACTATGAAAGTGCGAAGTCAGCATCTAGCTTGATCGCCGCAGGCGCGTAGCTGAGGGGGAATAGATTGCGAGCGAAGCAGAGCAATCCAGAAAATGAAAATCGCATTTTCAAAGTGATTCATCTATACATTTTTCTGAGATGCATTTTCCGATTCATGGAAAATCCAGTGAATTGAAATCATAGATAAAAAAACACGCCTTTTTAAGCTCAAAAAAGTGCTTGACAAAGCAGAGATAATACACTACAGTTCCCCGCAGTTCCCGTGGAGCTCTTATAGAATGTTAGAAATATTCACAATGGTTGGAAACTTGGCATGGTGGCGTTGGCGTCATTAGGTTGCTGTCGTCTGGCTCGGTTTTTAATTATTTGAAATATTCGAAATGTTTGCTTTTCTTCTGATCATATTCATGTCTTTCACAGTTCGGCGAATCTTGCCTGGTGACGCCTGTTGTCTATGCCTTTTCTGGCCTTTGGGCCGTCAATTTTAGTTAATTAATTAATTGAAAACGAAAAAACGTATTAACAACATAAAAACCATGGAGATTTACTATGAATAGGAAAATATTCGCTGCAATTGCAGCTGTTTGTGGCATTACTGGTATTGCTCACTTTACTCACATCGACAAAAGTGGGGATTTGCCTCTGGTGGCCATTGCCAACTATGGTCCACATGCTTCCCTTGATGCTTCGCTGCGCGGAGCCAAAGCGGAACTTGCGGATAATGGTTTTATCGAAGGAAAAACAGTCAGATACGAGATTGCCGACGTTGGCTTCGATCCGACTCTCATTTCACAGATGATAACAAAACTCAGAGCTTCAAAGCCGAAGGTGATGATTGTAAAATCCACTCCGGTCGCCCAATTCGCCAAGGGAAAAGTCCAGGATATTCCGCTGGTTTACTGCGATATCATGGATCCGGTTGCCGCAGGGCTCCTGAAGGACAATATGCATTCCAATAAAAATGTGACCGGAAGCTCTGATCAGGAGGATTTTGAGCCATTTTTGACCTTCGTAAAAACCATACTGCCACACGCAAAAACCGTTGGACTGCTCTACTCCACCTCCGAAAGTAACGACGCGGCCATTGTTAGGATGATAACAGCTGCAGCCATGAAGGTGGGATTGGCTGTTTTGGCAGTTCCGATCGATCAATCCCGCGACATTCCAATGCGCATGCAGGAATTTCGCGGAAAGGCCGACTTTCTGTACGTTGGCACCAGCGGTCCGATTCAGCCAGCTCTTCCGATCATCGCGGCCGAGGCGCAAAAAATGGCGATACCGGTGTTTAATGCAGAGGAGCAGGCAGTTCGCGACGGATTAGCTCTCGCGAGTTTTGGAGTGAACTACGAATCCGTTGGGAGAAACGCCGGAAAGCTAGTGGCAAGATTGCTGAAAGGTGATTCCATAAATGATCTGCCACCGATTTTCCCCAAAACGGAGGATCATCGATGTTTCGTGAATAAAAAATTGGCCGAGAAGTTCGGAATTCAAATTCCGGAAAACGCAACTGTTGTGGAAGGAGAAAAATAAAAGCTTGACAAAAGATAATATTGTGTTATTATGTAAGATGATGGAGTTGGATGTTAGAGATGCAGTGGGCAGCTGACAATTTAGGGGCGATTGACCTGATTGGACGCTTTGTGTCTGCTTCTTCGTTCTATCCTGTTTTTACATTCTCTGTTTTGTTTGCCCCCGCGGGCAAATAAAATTTCTTTTTAAATCACAATATTAGAATTGATTCCTCGGAGAACGGGGATGCTTTATCAGGATTTTAGAATTAGTTTGAAATAGGAGAATTGAAACATGAAAAAACTGCTATCCACAGCAACAATTGCAGCTGCTGCACTTCTTTGCGGCTGCGATGGAGAGAAGAAACAGGAGACACCTCTGGTGGTGATTATAAATTATGGACAAATCCCACCGCTGCTGGCTACGATCGATGGAATCAAGAAGGAGTTGCAAAAATGCGGCTATGTTGAATCCCGTAACGTTCGCTACGAGATTTCAGACATTGCCTTCGATCACTCGTTGATTCCGCAAACGGTTGCGAGCGCTAAAAATCACAGACCAACGGTTATGGTTCTCACCGGAACTCCAATTATGCAGTTCGCCAAGGGAAAGATTCATGATATTCCGTTGGTTTATAATGCTGTTACGGATCCGGTGGACGCGAAACTGATAGATGTCAGAACAAAATCTGCGCACAATATAACCGGTAGCTCAGATATGCAGAACCTGAATGCCCTTTTGACGTTTATTCGTTCAATTCTACCGAATGCAAAAACTATCGGTCTTCCCTATGCCATTTCCGATAGCAACGACACTGCGCTGATCAATATGATGCGCAGAGAAGCGGAAAGTCTGGAGATGTCTGTGGTTGCCGTTCCTGTGGACCAGGTGCGGGATATTCCTGTTCGTATTCAGGAACTGAAAGGAAAGGCGGATTTCATCTACGTGAGTGCCAGCGGTTTGCAGTCAGCTCTGCCGGTCATTGCAAGCGAAGCTAGGAAAATGAATATTCCTGTGTTCAACATAGAGGAGCAATCCGTGCGTGATGGGTTAGCTCTTGCAAGCTTTGGTGTGAACTACGAATCCGTTGGGAGAAACGCCGGAAAGCTGGTGGCAAGATTGTTGAAAGGTGATTCCATAAAGGATCTGTCGCCGATTTTCCCAAATATAGAGGATCACCGGTGTTTCGTGAATAAAAAATTGGCAGAAAAATTCGGAATTCAAATTCCGAAAAACGCAACTATCGTGGAGTAGGTTAAAATGCTAAAAATAAGCAACGTTACAAAGTCTTTCAGCGGAGTTTTCGAGCCCGTTCTGAAGAGAGTAAATTTGTCGCTGGAAGAAGGTGAATTTTGCACACTTATTGGCGCAAACGGATCAGGAAAATCAACCCTGCTGAAAATCATCAGCGGGGAATATGTTGCTGATTCTGGAAAAATCAAGCGGGACGGAGAGGTGTCACAGGTTGTGCAGGAAGTAAACAAGGGGACGATCCCATCCATGACCATGTTGGAGAACATCGCTCTGATCTGTGTAAAAACGCCGCGTTTTTCCTTTTATGGGCGTCATAAAAACGATATCGCAGATAAAATCAGGTCTCTGAACATTGGCTTGGAGAAATTCATTGATCAGCCGCTAAGCGTTTTGTCCGGAGGTCAGCGACAGACCATCGCAACTCTGATGGCTTTGAATTCCGGCAGTAAAATTTTGCTGCTGGACGAGCACACGTCGGCCCTGGATCCAAAAATGCAGACGCTGCTGATGGAGTACACCGCAAAATCTGTTCGGAAACTCGGGCTCACAACGCTGATGATTACGCATAACATGGAAGACGCTGTGAAATACGGAGATCGTCTGATTATGATGCATAGAGGTCAGATCGTAGTCGATCTAAAGGGACATGAAAAATCAAATTTAAAGATCCAATCTTTGCTGGAAATGTTCCACAAATTTGAGGACCAAAGCCTGCTACACTGCGGAGAAGAAAATGTCAATTGATCTCATCATGAATGGCCTGCAGCAGGGCCTTATTCTCGCAATCATAGCCTACAGCATCATGATTCCGTTCCGTTTTTTGGATTTTGCGGACCTGACCGCCGATGGCGCATATCCGCTGGGTGGCGCAATTTGTGCTGTCTGCATGCTGTCCGGAATGCATACGATGGTCGCCATCCTATGCAGTATGATCTGCGCAGGCGCAGTGGGAATTTGCACCGCTCTCATCACCCTAAAATTTCGTGTTAACTCAATGCTCGCTGGAATTATCCTCAGCACCATGGCCTACAGCGTAAATCTGCGCATTATGGGCAAGCCGAACATTGCTCTATTCGACTGCGGCGGATTGTTCGATTCGAATATAGTTGGCAATATGGCGATAATTGTTGGAATTCTAGCCAGCTGCGTATTTCCATTTGCCCTATTTCTGCGCACCGACTTCGGATTGAGATTTCGGGCAGTTGGACTGAATCCAAATCTGGCCAAACAACAGAGAATCAGCATTGAAAAATACACTGTTTTCGGACTGTTTGCGGCTGGAGCCATGTTCGGACTTGCAGGAAGTCTCATTGTTCAGCTGCAAAACTATATGGACGTTGGTATCGGCGTTGGAATCCTAATTCACGGACTCGCCAGCCTGATGATAGGTGAGACCATAATCGGCAACGCGACATTAAATCGACAGCTGACGGCGCCGCTGCTGGGCGCTCTTGTGTATCAGCAGGTACAGGGCGTTGCGCTATCCCTGGGCCTTGCTCCATCGGATCTAAAATTTTTCACAGGAAGCATCGTGCTATCGGTCATCGCTTTTAAAAAATGGAGAGAAAAATAAACTTTTCTATTTCTGGATACCGGGAAAGTGCCCGTGGAAAGCTGAACCGCGCCTGAAGCAAAGCGAGCAGGAGCATCATCCATGGCCACAGGAACCGGCAAGAACGTCTCAGCTCAAGAGCCAGACGTTCTCGCCTAATCATATAGTAACGCCTCAGGAGCATTTCGGAAGAGACCCGGTTTGAGTTGGCAGTGGCTTACTACTTTTTCAACAAATAATCTCCGAACGCTTCAAGCTTATCCAAGGACTCAGCATCCAGCAAGGCACGTGTCTCATCATATCTTTCATACCAATGACCAAAGGTAGGAAATCTCAATATAATGTGAAACCGTGATTGTCCGGACAAGTAGGCCTGCGTGATCGCAATATCTTTTTTTGCTTCTTTAGCCAGTTCAGCCCAGAACTTAAAATCTAGTTTTTCCACCGTTTTGTCCGCGGCATTCACGCATACTCTTCGTTCCACCAGTGATATACACGAATTGTTTTGAAAATGCATTTAGATATGTTAAACTGAGGATCGCAACAGATAGAGTTATGAATGAATGCATATAGCGAAGATTTGAGGGTGAAAGTGATAGAATACACAGAGTTGGGCCATAGTCGCAAAGAAGCCTGCGAAGTATTTGGGGTTTGTCTGAGGAGTGTAACGAAATGGATAAAATTGAAAAAAGAGACCGGAAGTCTGAGTATTGATCATGTTCCTCGCGGTCCGCACAAACTGTTTAAAGAAGAGCTCACAGCGTATGTAAAAGCGAATCCTGACGCATACATAAGAGAAATAGCGGACCACTTCGGATGTGGTAGAACGACGGTGCATGATGCTCTGAAACGCAACGGGATAACATATAAAAAAACGCCATTTATACCTGGAAAGGGACGAAGAGC